>NZ_NKIG01000004.1:0-237233 GCF_002255865.1 Pseudomonas sp. PGPPP1
GCCGTCTGGCTTTCGACCGTACTCGTTCGAAAGCTATCGTTGGTAAGCTCTTCAACGACCTGGGCAAGCGTTACGCTACCCGTGAGGGTGGCTACCTGCGCATCCTCAAGTGCGGTTTCCGCGCTGGCGACAACGCGCCTATGGCGTACGTCGAGTTGGTTGATCGTGCTACTGCCGGCGAAGCTGTAAGCGCCGAGTAAGACGACAGTCTGCAACGAAGAACCGGGCCTAGTGCCCGGTTTTTTGTGCGCGTTAAAAAAGCGTCATCTGCACAAGTTTCCCAGGGTAGTGCTCATCACTATAGGCGTTGGAGTTATTGGTAGTAATTTTCTATTGATGTCCGCAATTTAATGAATTTGTGGGTGTCATGTTCATGATCAATACTCTCCACCAAGCCGACTAGCCGGCAGTTCCAAGTCCGACCTGAGGAATATTCACATGAGCCAGAACAAAATCCTTACTACCGCCAGCGGTGCGCCCGTTGCGGATAACCAGAATTCGCGTTCCGCAGGCCCGCGTGGCCCGTTGCTGCTCGACGATTTTCATCTGATCGAGAAGCTTGCTCACTTCAACCGTGAAAACATCCCTGAACGTCGCGTGCACGCCAAGGGTTCAGGCGCTTACGGTACCTTCACAGTCACCCAAGACATCACCCCGTACACCAGTGCGAAGCTGTTTGAGTCCGTGGGTAAACAAACTCCGACTTTTCTGCGGTTCTCCACCGTAGGCGGCGAGCGCGGTTCTGCTGATACCGAGCGTGACCCACGTGGCTTCGCGTTGAAGTTCTACACAGAAGAAGGCAACTGGGACATCGTGGGCAACAATACCCCTGTGTTCTTTATTCGTGACCCGCTCAAGTTTCCAGACTTCATCCACACTCAAAAACGCTTGCCGCAAAGCAACCTTAAAAGCGCGCAGATGATGTGGGACTTCTGGTCGCACTCTCCCGAGGCGCTGCACCAGGTCACGATCCTGTTTTCGGACCGTGGCATCCCTGATGGCTACCGTCACATGCACGGCTTCGGCAGCCACACCTACAGCCTGATCAACGCCAAGGGCGAGCGTCACTGGGTAAAGTGGCACTACAAGACCAAACAAGGCATCAAGAACTTGGCGCCGGCTGAGGCAGCACGCCTGGCAGGTACCGATCCGGATTACGCGCAGCGCGATCTGTTTGGAGCCATCGAGCGCGGTGATTTCCCGAAATGGCGTGTCTGCATCCAGCTTATGACGGAGGCCCAGGCTAATGCTCACTACGAGAATCCGTTCGACGTGACCAAGACCTGGTCGCAGAAGGAATTCCCGTTGATTGAGGTTGGCGAGTTGGAACTCAACCGCAATCCACAGAACTACTTCGCTGAAGTCGAACAAGCCGCGTTCGGCCCAAGCAACATGGTCCCAGGCGTTGGCCTTTCGCCAGATCGTATGCTGCAGGGTCGTGTGTTTGCCTATGCAGATGCGCACCGCTACCGTGTCGGCACTAACCACCAGCAATTGCCGGTGAATGCCCCTCGTAGCCCAGTGCACAGCTATCAGCGCGACGGTTCGATGGCATTCGGTAGCAACGGTGGTGCAGCTCCCAACTATGAGCCAAACAGCTACGCCGATGCGCCGAAGCAGGCGCCACAATACGCAGAACCGGCTCTGGCTCTCAGCGGCGCTGCCGATCGCTACGATCACCGCGAAGACACCGACTACTACAGCCACGCGGGTGCACTGTTCCGTTTGATGAATGATGAGCAGAAAGCGTTGCTCACCAACAACATCGCAGGTGCCATGTCAGGTGTTACCAGCGACGTAGTGCAGCGCCAGTTGGCACACTTCTACAAGGCGGACCCGGCTTATGGAGAAGCAATCGCAAAGGCACTGGGTGTATCGCTTAACTGACTCTAAACGATAAGCAGAACCGCCCTCATTTTGGCGGTTTTTGCGTTATTTCAGCTACTTTTCTCAGAAAATCTTCACTTTTCTGCCGTTGATCCCGTGACCTCCGAGTCATCATGGTTCAAACTACAGACTTTCAAGCAGGGAGATGTAGGGCGATGCAAGGTCACCCCGACGTAATCGATTACCTCAACACGTTGCTGACGGGCGAACTGGCAGCTCGTGACCAATATTTCATCCATTCGCGCATGTACGAAGACTGGGGCTTTACCGAGCTCTACGAGCGTATCAATCACGAAATGGAAGAAGAGGCACAGCACGCCGACGCACTGATGCGCCGTATCCTGATGCTCGAAGGCACGCCACGTATGCGTCCTGACGACCTGGACACCGGCACCACGGTGCCTGAAATGCTCGCCAGCGACTTGCGGTTGGAATACAAGGTCCGTGCTGCGCTCTGCAAGGGCATCGAGCTCTGTGAGAAGCACAATGACTATGTCACCCGCGAGATCCTGCGTGTGCAGTTGAACGACACTGAAGAAGATCACACCTACTGGCTGGAAAAGCAGCTAGGCCTGATCAAGCTGGTGGGTCTGGAGAATTACCTGCAATCGCAGTTCTGATTCCCGGTCACGAAAAAGCCCCTGTCACTGGAAGGTGACAGGGGCTTTTTATTGGGCCCGATAACTCAGGCCCGGTCGCGTTCCAACAACGGTTTCAAGTAGTAACCGGTATGGGACTGCGGCATTTCGGAGACCTGCTCCGGGGTACCCACCGCGATGATCTGTCCACCTTTGGAACCCCCTTCAGGTCCCAGGTCCACTAGCCAGTCTGCGGTCTTGATCACGTCCAGGTTGTGCTCGATCACCACCACGGTGTTGCCGTGGTCGCGTAGTCGATGCAACACGTCCAGCAATTGCTGGATATCCGCGAAGTGCAGGCCGGTTGTTGGCTCGTCGAGGATATACAGGGTCTTGCCGGTATCGCGCTTGGACAGCTCACGCGAAAGCTTCACTCGTTGGGCTTCACCACCGGACAGCGTGGTCGCCGATTGTCCCAGCTTGATGTAAGACAGGCCCACATCCATCAACGTTTGCAGCTTGCGCGCCAACGCCGGAACCGCGTCGAAGAACACCCGCGCTTCCTCGATGGTCATCTCCAGTGTTTCGTGGATGCTCTTGCCCTTGTACTTGATCTCAAGGGTTTCGCGGTTATAGCGCTTGCTCTTGCACACATCGCACGGCACGTAGATGTCTGGCAGGAAGTGCATCTCGACCTTGATCAAGCCGTCGCCCTGGCATGCTTCGCAGCGACCACCCTTGACGTTGAACGAGAACCGACCCGGACCGTAGCCCCGCGAGCGGGATTCCGGCACGCCAGCGAACAGTTCGCGGATGGGTGTGAACAGCCCGGTATAAGTCGCCGGGTTGGAGCGCGGTGTGCGGCCAATCGGGCTTTGGTCGATATCGACCACTTTGTCCAGATGCTCCAGGCCCTTGATGCTGTCGTGCGCCGCAGCTTCCAGGGTGGTCGCGCCATTCAAGGCGGTGGCACTCAATGGAAACAGCGTGTTGTTGATCAGTGTGGACTTGCCTGAGCCGGAAACACCGGTCACGCAAGTGAGCAGGCCCAGCGGGATTTCCAGGTCCACATTGCGCAGGTTGTTACCTCGCGCGCCTTTGAGGTGCAGCGCCAGCTTCTTGTTGCGCGGCGTACGCTTGGCCGGTACCTCAATTTTCACGCGACCGGACAGGTACTTGCCGGTCAGCGAGTCTGGATGCGCCATGACTTCTGCCGGCGTGCCCTCGGCAACAATATGCCCACCATGCACACCCGCACCCGGACCGATATCGACGACGTAATCCGCCAGGCGAATCGCGTCTTCGTCATGCTCGACCACGATCACCGTGTTGCCGATATCCCGCAGGTGTTTCAGCGTACCCAGCAAGCGATCGTTGTCCCGCTGGTGCAAGCCAATCGAAGGCTCATCGAGGATGTACAACACGCCCACAAGACCTGCACCGATCTGGCTGGCCAAGCGAATACGCTGCGCCTCACCGCCAGACAATGTATCCGCGCTTCGATCCAGCGACAGGTAGTCCAGGCCGACGTTAACCAGGAACTGCAGCCGCTCGCGAATTTCCTTTAGGATCTTGTCAGCGATTTCTCCGCGACGCCCGGTGAGCTTGAGTACGCCAAAGTACTCGCACGCATCACCAATCGGTAGGTTGGTCACTGCCGGCAGGGTTTTCTCGCCAACCCACACGTGCCGCGCCTCACGACGCAGGCGAGTGCCCCGGCAATCTGGGCACGGTTGAGTGCTGAGGAATTTTGCCAACTCTTCGCGCACGCTAGCCGATTCGGTTTCGCGATAGCGACGCTCCAGGTTCGGCACGATGCCTTCGAACGGGTGTGAGCGTTTAACGATATCACCACGGTCGTTCAGGTATTTGAAGTCGACGTTTTGCGAGCCGCTGCCGTGGAGGATGACTTTTTGCTGATCCGCCGGTAGCTGGTTGAACGGTACTTCGAGGCTGAACTTATAGTGGGAAGCCAATGACCCCAGCATCTGGAAGTAATAGACGTTGCGCCTGTCCCAGCCGCGTATCGCCCCCTCCGCCAATGTCAGCTCGCCATTGACCAGCCGCTTGATGTCGAAGAACTGTTTAACCCCCAGGCCATCGCAGGTCGGGCAAGCACCGGCCGGGTTGTTAAATGAAAACAGCTTGGGTTCCAGTTCGCTGATGGCATGGCCGCAGATGGGGCAGGCGAAGCGCGCCGAGAAGATGATTTCTTCCCCGGGCTCGTCATCCATCGGTGCTACCAGCGCGATACCGTCCGCCAACTTCAAAGCAGTTTCGAAAGATTCCGCCAGGCGCTGTTGCAGGTCTGCCCGCACCTTGAAGCGGTCGACCACCACGTCGATCGTGTGCTTCTTCTGCTTGTCGAGTTTCGGCGCCTCATCCAACTCATAAAGCTTGCCGTTGATGCGCGCGCGCACAAAACCTTGCGCACGCAGCTCTTCAAAGACGGAAAGATGTTCACCCTTGCGCTCGCGAATCACCGGCGCCAGTAGCATCAACTTGGCGCCTTCCGGCTGCGCCAGCACCAGGTCGACCATCTGGCTGACGGTCTGGGCTTCCAGCGGAATATCGTGGTCCGGGCAGCGTGGAATACCCACGCGCGCATACAGCAAACGCAGGTAGTCGTAGATCTCGGTGATGGTACCCACGGTGGAGCGCGGGTTATGGGAGGTCGATTTCTGCTCGATGGAGATCGCCGGCGACAGGCCTTCGATGGTGTCGACGTCGGGCTTTTCCATCATCGACAGGAACTGGCGGGCATAGGCCGACAGCGACTCCACATAGCGACGCTGGCCTTCGGCGTACAGCGTGTCGAACGCCAGGGACGATTTGCCGGACCCGGACAAGCCGGTGATGACGATCAGCTTGTCCCGGGGCAGGGTCAGGTCGATGTTCTTCAGGTTGTGGGTTCTAGCCCCACGAATCAGGATCTTGTCCAAGATGGCCTCGCACGGCGGGCGTAAATAATGCAGGAGTATACGGCTAAAGACTGGATGAATATACACTGTCAAAGTGCCGGGTGCAGCCTTACATGAAAGCTGCGCGGCAAAGCGCCGCATATACCCTCTCAATCGATGGGACTGGTAGAATCGCCGCCGGTTCACACGAGGTTTTTCCATGCACGATCCCCACAGCGAACGCATGAGTAGCGGCGAGACCCGAGCGGCAAGCGGTCTGGCCCTGGTGTTCGCCTTCCGTATGCTTGGCATGTTCATGGTGTTGCCGGTACTGGCGACCTATGGGATGGACCTCGCAGGCGCAACCCCCGCGTTGATCGGCCTGGCCATTGGCGCCTATGGCCTGACCCAGGCGCTATTTCAGATTCCGTTCGGGATCATCTCCGACCGTATTGGCCGCCGTCCGGTGATTTACCTCGGCCTGGTCGTATTCGCGCTGGGCAGTGTGCTCGCGGCTCAATCGGATTCGATCTGGGGCGTGATTGCCGGTCGCGTCCTGCAGGGCGCCGGTGCGATTTCTGCCGCCGTCATGGCGTTGCTGTCGGACCTCACCCGTGAACAGCACCGCACCAAGGCCATGGCCATGATCGGCATGACCATCGGGTTGTCGTTTGCGGTGGCGATGGTGGTCGGGCCGCTCCTGACGCGTGCATTCGGCCTGCATGGCTTGTTCCTGGCCACCGGCGGCATGGCGCTGTTCGGCATTGTGATCGTCGCCTTTATGGTGCCGCGCTCCACCGGCACGCTGCAGCACCGTGAGTCCGGCGTTGCGCGCAAGGCATTGTTGCCGACGCTCAAGCACCCCGACCTGCTGCGCCTGGATTTAGGTATCTTTGTGTTGCACGCGATGCTGATGTGCAGCTTCGTCGCCTTGCCCTTGGCGCTGGTTGAAAAAGCCGGCCTGCCCAAGGAGCAGCACTGGTGGGTCTACCTTACGGCCTTGTTGATTTCGTTCTTCGCCATGATCCCGTTCATCATCTACGGCGAAAAGAAACGCAAAATGAAACGAGTTCTGTTGGGCGCCGTCGCGACGCTGATGCTCACTGAGCTATTCTTCTGGCAGTTCGGCGACAGCCTGCGGGCGCTGGTAATAGGGACGGTGGTGTTCTTCACCGCATTCAACTTGCTTGAGGCTTCGCTGCCTTCGCTGATCAGTAAAGTTTCACCGGCCGGTGGCAAGGGAACGGCGATGGGGGTGTATTCCACCAGCCAATTCCTGGGTTCTGCATTGGGCGGCATCATGGGTGGCTGGATGTTCCAGCATGGCGGTTTGTCGGTTGTCTTCCTGGGATGCGCAGGTCTGGCTGCCCTCTGGCTAGCCTTTGCTGTTACCATGCGCGAACCTCCCTATGTAACGAGCCTGCGTTTGCCGTTATCGCCTGAAGCGATCCGCGAAGCCGGTCTGGTCGAGCGCCTTAAGGCCGTTATTGGGGTTACCGATGCCGTGGTTGTCGCTGAAGAAGCCGCCATCTACATCAAATTGGACACCGAATTATTGGATCGCGCGACGCTCGAGCAACTGGTCAACCCAGTGCCGACAGCGCGCCCAGCCTAGGAGAACGTTATGGCCCGTGGGGTTAACAAAGTCATATTGGTCGGTACATGCGGCCAGGATCCCGAAGTTCGCTACTTGCCTAACGGTAACGCCGTGACCAACCTGAGTCTGGCGACCAGCGAGCAGTGGACCGACAAGCAGACTGGCCAGAAGGTCGAGAAAACCGAATGGCACCGTGTGTCGATGTTCGGCAAGGTTGCAGAGATCGCCGGTGAGTACCTGCGCAAAGGTTCGCAGGTGTACATCGAAGGCAAGCTGCAAACCCGCGAGTGGGAAAAAGACGGCATCAAGCGTTACACCACCGAAATCGTGGTCGACATGCAAGGCACCATGCAACTACTGGGCGGCCGTCCACAGGGCGACCAACAAGGCCAGGGCGGCATGTCCAACTCGGCGCCGCGTCCACAGCAGTCCCGTCCACAGCCAAGCCAGCAGCCACAGCGTGAGTCGCGTCCAGCGCCACAACAGGCCGCTCCGCAGCCGGCTCCGGATTTCGACAGCTTTGATGACGATATCCCGTTCTAAGGTCCAAGGCCTGGAACGACCAAACCCCCGATGGCCCACGCCTCGGGGGTTTTTTATTACCCGTGATCAGGCGTCTGTCGACGCCGCCGTCACCACCATCTCCTTGAACCTGCGCAGCACTGCCGAGCCGTCGTCGATTCGCGTTGCCAGGTGCAGTGGCGCCACCAGGCTTTGGCACTCGCGCAGTTCGCGGTAGACGATGCCGTCTCCGCGCAGCCGTTGCATGGACGCCGGTACGATGGACACGCCAAGGCCCGCGGCCACCAGGCTCAAGGTTGCTGTCATGCGGGGCGCTTCCTGCACCACTTGCGGACTGAACCCCGCTTCGCGGCACGCCACCAGAATTGCGTCATACAATCCCAGGCCCACGCGACGGCGATAGAGCACGAAGGCTTCGGTCGCCAAGGCCGCGAGGGGCAGGGGCGAGCCCGAGTCGAGTGCGAGCGGATGATCGGTCGGCAGTGCCAGCAGCATCGGCTCCACCAGAATGGGTTCGTCCTGCAATGACTGCGTTCCGCTGAGCGGCGAGCGGATAAACGCCGCGTCGAGCTTCTCGTGCACCAAGGCGTCCAGCAACTCGCCGGTACCGGCTTCTTCCAGCACCACTGTCACGCCTACAAAGGTCTCGCGAAATAGCCGCAACACGCTGGGGACAAACGGATGCAGCGCGGCAGAACTGGTAAAGCCGATTGCCAGCCGCCCGCGCTCCCCCCGCGCTGCGCGGCGCACTACGTCGGCGACGCCATCCACCTGGGCGAGAATGCCCCGCGCTTCTTCCAGCAAGGCCTGCCCGGCGGTGGTCGGGCGTACGCCTCGTGGCAAGCGTTCCATCAGTGCAACGCCGAGTTCGGCTTCCAGGCTTTGCAGCATCCGCGTCAACGGTGGTTGTTGCATACCGAGCCGCTCAGCTGCGCGGGTGATATAGCCTTCCTCTGCGATGGCAACGAAGGCTTTGAGCTGGCGAATTTCCAGCATTGGCATACTTTCCTGGTATGGGAGGTGGTCAATCCTGGCATTTGTTCTCATGGGTAACAAGATTTAGGCTGTAGCCAACCTCCCAAAAAGCAGGAAAGCCGTGATGACCTGGTCAGCCAAGCAATACACGATGTTTGAACAACAACGCACTCGTCCCGTCCGTGACCTGGTCGCGGCCATCCCAAATACCGAGGTGCGCACCGCTGTCGACCTGGGGTGTGGCCCCGGCAACTCCACCGAAGTACTCGCCGAACGCTTCCCGCAGGCGCACGTAATCGGCATGGACAGCTCCGATGACATGTTGGTCGACGCGCGCAAACGCCTGCCAGCGCTGAGTTTCGAATTGGCGGACATCGGCGCCTGGAGCCCCGCACAGCCGTTCGATGTGATCCTCGCCAATGCGTCCCTGCAATGGCTGCCGAATCACGCCACGCTTTACCCGCACCTGGTCAATCAACTGGTGCCGGGCGGCACGCTGGCGGTGCAAACCCCAGACAATCTTGACGAGCCCGCGCACCGGCTTGCCCGCGAAGTCGCGGCCGACGGTCCATGGGCTGCCAAGATCGGCGCGGTCAAACACAATGAACGCCACGCCGCCAGCTACTACTACGAGTTGCTGAGCAAGCACTGCAGCACCGTCGACGTGTGGCGTACCACGTACCTGCACCCGCTGGCGGATCACGCTGCGGTGGTGGAGTGGTTCAAGGCATCGGCCCTGAGGCCGTTTCTTGCACCGTTGACCGACAGCGAAAAGGCCGCCTTCCTACAGGAATACCACGCGCGGATCAGCCAGGCCTACCCAGCCCTGGCTGATGGCACCGTGTTGCTGCCCTTCCCGCGGCTGTTCATCATCGCGACTCGCTAAACACGGGCGCTCAAGTGGCGGTCATGCCGCCGCCGCTTGTGCCTTCAAGTATTCGTCCGCCGACACCACGCCCGCATACCCGAATGCCAGCGATGCCATATACGCCCCGTGTACCTGCGCCGCTGGAATCACCTGCCCGTTGAACTCCAGATCCCGAGTGGCGCACGCGTCATGGATCACCGTGACCTTGTAGCCCAGATCCGCCGCCGCCCGCACCACGCCATCGATACACATGTGGCTCATGCTGCCGACCACCACCAGTTCGGTGATGCTGCGTTGTTCCAGCAGGGCACGCAGGTTGGTTTCGCGAAACGCATTCACGAAGTGTTTAAGTACCACCGGCTCGCTGCCCTCATTCAACACCTTGCTGTGCAGATGCGCACCGGCGGAACCTGGGGTGAAGAACGGCGCATCGTCGGACGTAAATTCGTGGCGCACATGAATGACCGCATCCCCGGTCTGGCGAAACGCTTGCAACACCTTGGCAGCCTTGTCGGCTGCGGCTTCCACGCCGTCGAGTGGCCACTTGCCCTGGGGGAAGTAGTCGTTCTGGATATCGATTAGGATGAGCGCTTGCTTGGCCATGTGTATTGCCTCGTGATGGGTTGATGGGGTCCAGTATCTTAGCTGGCGCCTGCACCGGGGATTGGCTGCACCGACAATAACAGGGGGAAAACTGACAATGGCCGTCGTTGAGCTGGGCGTGTTGATTTACCAGGGGGCGCAATTGGCCGCCGTGCATGGCTTGACCGACTTGTTTGGCGTGGCCAACCGAATCGCCGCCGAGCATCAATCAGCACAACTGCCACTGCTGCGCGTCAGTCATTGGCAGGTGGACGCCACTGGCCAACCTGCGCGCGTGTTTGACAGCCACCCCGGGCCCGATCAATCGATGATGGCGGTGTTAGTGCCGCCCTCGATTGGCGAGTTCACCGAAGAACAGGCGCCCCCCGCGCTGCTGGAATGGATTCGCCAACAGCACGCGGCGGGTACGGTGCTGGGCGGCGTGTGCATCGGCTCGATCATGCTGGCGCGCAGTGGCTTGTTGGACGGGCGCAGCGCGACCACGCATTGGTCCTCCGCCAAGTCCTTTGCCACGCGCTATCCGGCCGTAAGGTTGGAGGCGGATAAACCCATTGTGGATGATGGCGATCTGATTACCACCGCCGGCCTCATGGCCTGGTCCGAATTGGGCCTGCGCCTGGTGGATCGCTTGATGGGCCCCAGCATCGCTGCCGACACTGCGCGTTTCCTTGTGATCGAACACAGCGACAGTGCCAGCCAGTGCGGCAGCAACTTTGCGCCGATTCTCGGGCATGGAGACGCCGCGATTCTCAAGGTTCAGCACTGGCTACAGGCCAGCGGCGCGGTGGATGTTTCGGTCACCGCGATGGCCCAGGAGGCAGGATTGGAAGAGCGCACCTTCCTACGACGCTTCCGTAATGCCACGGGTTTGAAACCGACCGAATACTGCCAGCACTTGAGGGTAGGAAAGGCCCGGCAGATGCTCGAATTCACCAACGGCACCATCGACCATATCGCCTGGACCGTGGGCTATCAGGACCCCAGTGCTTTCCGCGCGACCTTCAAGAAGATCACGGGGCTGGCGCCGAGTGATTACCGCAGTCGATTTGGCGTTTGAATCGTGCAGAACACAGCCGACCAACGGCGGTGTCGTGCAGAATAAAACAGGCCAACTGCCACCGTTTATTCCATAACCACCTGACTTTAACCGTGATTGCTACCTCCCGCGTCTTGGCCTGATCCCTGCAATCGTTGCCCTACACACATAGCATGATGCTAAAGGGGGACGCATGACCCCGACTCAAGGCAAGACACGCGTGGTTGCCCATTCCATGCGCGACACCGCACCGTTGCACGAGACCGAAACCAATCGCGCCCTGGCGCGCTGGCTGGCGCAGATCCTGGGACTCAAGTTCGCTGGCCGCTACGACGCTGATCTGCACGCGGGGCGTGAGCTGTACCTTTTGCCTACGCAAACCTTGGTCGGGCCCGCCCAGGCACGCGCGTTTCATATCCAAGGTCCGGACGACTTGTGGGGCGGATACGTCGATCACGATTTCATCGCCACCAAAGCCATCAGTCACGAGCTACTCAGCCCAGAGGCGATGGCTCCTGAAGGTTGGTCGCCGTTGTTCTGCAAGCGTGTTCGAAACGTCGTGTTGGATGGCTTGACCGTGTTCGCGCTGGAGGATGCACGGCCCGCTGCTATGCGCTTGCTCGAAAACGGCCCCGTCCGCCTAAAGCCCGTGCACGCCTGCGCCGGGCGCGGCCAGGAAGTGATCCTCAGCCTCGACGAATTCGACGCGCTACTGGCGCGTCCCAACGCTGCGAGTCTGTTCAATGAGGGCGTGGTGCTGGAGCAAGATCTGCATGACGTGGTTACCCACAGTGTCGGCCAAAGTTTCATCGGCGATCATGTGATCAGCTATTGCGGCGAACAATACCTGACGCAGGACGCACAGGGTGAAGAGGTCTACGGGGGTTCCAATTTGCTGGTGGTACCCGGTTACTACGAGGACTTGCTCAAGCTCAACTTGTCCGATGACGTGCGCGAAGCCATTCAACAAGCCCAAGTCTTTGACGCCGCCGCCGCCGAAGCCTACCCCGGTTTCTACGCCTCACGACGCAACTACGACATCGCCCAAGGCCTGGATAGCAAAGGCCAACGCCGTAGCGGTGTACTCGAACAGTCCTGGCGCATGGGCGGCGCCAGCAGCGCGGAAGTCGCCGCGTTGCAGAGCTTTATCAACAACCCTGGCCTGCAAGCGATCCGTGTGTCTTCGGTGGAAACCTACGTCGACCAGGCACTGCCTGCCGACGCCATCGAGGTATACCGGGGGCCGGCGGAAAACAGCGACTTTCTTCTCAAGTACGTAACGGTCAACTCTTATGACGGCTAGAAGCGAAAGCATTGCGATCGATATCGACGACGAACAGATGAGTGGCACCTTCCTCAGCCCCAAGTCCAAAGTACCGGGGGTGTTGTTCGTGCACGGTTGGGGCGGGAGCCAGGAGCGTGACCTTGAACGCGCCAAAGGTATTGCCGGTCTGGGTTGCGTGTGCCTGACCTTTGACCTTCGCGGGCACGCCGGCAACGGAATTCCATTGTCCCGCGTCACCCGTGAAGACAACTTGCGTGATCTGCTGGCGGCCTACGATCGGCTGTTGTCTCACCCGGCCATCGACACCTCGGCAGTTGCGGTAGTCGGCACTAGCTACGGCGGTTACCTGGCGGCGATCCTCACTTCACTGCGCCCGGTGCGCTGGCTCGCGCTGCGGGTGCCAGCGCTGTACCGCGACCAGGAATGGCTCAAGCCCAAGCGCGATCTGGATAAGGTCGACTTGATGGAATACCGCAGCACCCTGGTGCATGCCGAGACCAACCGCGCACTGCATGCGTGTGCGAAATTCACCGGGGATGTATTGATCGTTGAATCGGAAACCGACGATCACGTGCCACACGCCACCATCATGAGCTACCGCGCCGCGTGCCAGCAGACGCATTCGCTGACTCATCGCATCATCGATGGCGCTGACCACTCATTGAGTGACCCCGTTTCACAGCAGGCCTATACCTCAATCCTTGTGGATTGGATTACCGAGATGGTGGTGGGTGAACGGTTGAGCATCATTCAGTCCCAATAATCTGGAGACCTTTAGATCGCTATCGCAGGCAAGCCAGCTCCCACATTTGGAATGCATTCCAAGGTGGGAGCTGGCTTGCCTGCGATAGCGATTTACCCATCACCCTCATTTCAAGCCGGTGCCTTCTTAACCCGCAACGCCTTTGCCTTCGCCTCCACTGCGAGGTACATCACCAGCGCAATCAACAGCGGCACAATAAAGTAGATCGCTCGATAGGCAATCAACCCCGCCAGCAAGCTGCCGCGCGATGCCTCATGCTGCAACAGTCCAATAAACACGGCTTCAAGCACCCCAAGCCCAGCTGGGATATGAGTGACCACCCCGGCAATCGCGCTGATCAACAGCACCCCCAGTACCAGCGGATAGTCCAGCTTGGCCGGCAGCAGGGTGAAGATCACCGCGGCCATCAGCGACCAGTTCAACGCGCCCAGCGCCAACTGCAAACACGCCATGCGCAGCGACGGCAAGTTGATCTCGATGCCGCGAATCGACCAGGCGCGTTTTTTCGAAAATTGGCAGGCGGCCAGGTAACCCAGGCTAACGAGCACCAGCAACGCGCCGATGCCCTGCAAGGCGCTGCTGCTGACTTTCCAGCCCGGCGGCATCGTCACCAGGCCGCTGCTGAAAATCACCCCCGCCAATGCCATGTAGCCGAACCAATTGGTGGCCAGGCTCAGGCCGAGGATCTTGGCGATATTGCCGGTGCTTACCCCCAGCCGTGAGTACAACCGATAGCGCATGGCGATGCCGCCCACCCACGCACTCAGGTTGAGGTTGAACGCATAACTGATGATCCCCACCGGCAGGATCTGCTTCCATCCCAGGTCCTGGCGGATGTAGGTACGGCCGATCAAATCGAAGCTGGCGTAGACAAGAAAACTGCACAACGTCACTGCGCCCGCGATCAGTAACGTGCGCACTTTGAAATCGCCTAGCGTCTGCACCACCTCGCTCCAGTCGATACGCCGGGCGAGCAGGGTGAACAATACGATCAACGCCAGGAAGAACACGATGGTCAGCGGTTTCTTCCAACGCTGGAAGCGGGTTTCAGAGGTCATGGGCCTGGCTCTCGAAAGGCTTCAAGCGCGGTTTATGGGCGGGCAGCCAACCGGTCAGCGCAGGGAAATGGCGCATCACATGAAACACCAGGAAACCCACGGTCAGTCGCCACAGCCACAAGCGCGGCTTGCGGTTTTCCGGCATGGTCTGGCAGTGGGTGTTGGCGAGGATGTCCAGGCGTTCGTAGAGCTGCTGGTTGAACGCCCGGTCACGAATCAACACGTTGGCTTCCAGGTTCAACGACAGGCTCAAAGGGTCCAGGTTACTCGACCCCACGGTGCTCCACTCGTCGTCCACCAGGGCGACCTTGCCGTGCAGCGGGCGCTGGCAATATTCGTGGATCACCACCCCGTCCTTGAGCAGATAGTCATACAGCATGCGCGCCGCAAGCTTGGCCAGCAGCACGTCCGGTTGACCTTGCATGATCAGTTGCACGTGTACGCCACGGCGCGCGGCGTTGCGAATTTCCCGCAGCAGCCGGTAGCCGGGGAAGAAGTAGGCGTTGGCGATCACCACGCGTTTTTGCGCTTTGCTCAGCGCGTGGATATACGCCTCTTCGATGTCATCGCGGTGCTGCACGTTGTCGCGGTAAATAAGTCGTACGAGGCCATCGGCGTTGTCGGTCGACCACAATGGCGGCCGCTGCTGGCGCCGTCGCCAACCACGCCGCGTGCGCACTTGGCGACCGCTTTGTGCCAAGGCGAAATGGTGCAGGTCGGCCACCGCCGGGCCCGTCACCTGTACCGCATAATCCTGTTTGGCTTCGGGGCCGAAATCCCCGAGGTGATCGGCAGAAAAATTGATCCCGCCGATAAACGCCACCGTCGCATCCACCACCACTATCTTGCGGTGCAGGCGGCGAAACCAGTTGGTACGAACCCCCAAGGTCTTGGACGCCGGATCAAACATCTGCACCGTGACTCCAGCCTGCGCCAGCTCGCCGAGAAACGAGGGGCTCAGTTCTCCGCACCCAAAACCATCCAGGCTGACGACCACGTTCACGCCACGTTGCGCGGCCTCGATCAAAATGCGCTGCAGCGCGTGCCCCACCTTGTCTTCGAAGAGGATAAAGGTCTCCAGCAGAATCTCGCGCTGTGCGACGCGCAGCGCATCGAACACACGCGGGAAATACGCTTCGCCGTTCTCCAACAACTCGATCTGGTTGCCGCTCTGCCAGCCGTAATCCAGGTCACGGGCCTTGGCGTCATCCGGTGGCTGGTCGGTGGCGATGTGCTCTACGGCGATGTTCATAGCTCGACCTCCACCGACAGCGGCACATGATCCGAGAGGTGGGACCAGGGCCGAGTAGTCAGCACGCGGGGGTTGTGCACCTTCAGGTTGCGCACATAAATGCGGTCCAGCGGCAGCAGCGGCAGCCGCGCGGGGAAGGTTCGCGCGGGTTTGCCAGCGGTTTCGACGAACACTTCCCTCAGACCGCTTTGGCTCAGGTCGGCACGTTGGCGCCAGTCGTTGAAATCGCCGGCGACCACCAAGGGCGCATCGGCCGGAATCTCGCGGATACGCTGTTCAAGCAAACGCAATTGCTGTTGGCGGTGCACCTCGCGCAAACCCAGGTGAATGCAGATGGCATGCACTTCCTGCCCGCTGCCCGGCAGGCGCAGTACGCAATGCAGCAGGCCACGGCTTTCGTGACCGCTTTGGGAGATGTCGAGATTGTCGTAGCGCACGATCTGGAATTTCGACAGCAACGCGTTGCCGTGGTCGCCGTGGGGATAGACCGCGTTGCGCCCATAGGCGAACTGCGGCCAGATGCTGTCGGCGAGAAATTCGTACTGCGGCATGTTTGGCCAGTCGCTGTAGCGCTGCGGATGGCGCTCATGGGTGCCGTGGATTTCCTGCAAAAACACCATGTCGGCGCCCACACTGCGCACCGCTTCACGCAGCTCGGGCAGGATGAAACGCCGATTCAGGGCGGTGAAACCCTTGTGGATATTGACCGTCAGCACCGTGAAGCGAGTGATGGCGACGCTGGGGGCGATGGGCACCCAGTCGGGAATCGCAGCCATGGTGACTCCTTTCAAGAGGGTGGGGGGCTGACCCCCCGTTTATGGCTGACTGTGATTTTTGGCTGAAAGTTTCCGATGTCCTACAGACGGTTCTCGGGTGCGGGAGCGCGGCCTAAAGGCAATAAAGAGTTACAAGTGGTATTGAAATGACATCACTGACGTGATCCAATTCCGCGCGATCTGTTCTCAATCAAATGATTTTGCAGGGCCTGTTCATGGATGATGCCGCTGACGCTTTTCTCGCGTCGGCAGTGGGGTCGGCGGCTCTTTTATAAAGGCCGGAACCCACCACGTGAATACTTCCCTTACCCGAAAAGTCAGCCTGCTTGCCGGCGCAATCGCCCTGAGCGGCTGCGCGACGCTTAACGATGCTGGCAAAAACTACGGAACCGCCATCGGCTGTGCCGGTGGCGCCATTCTGGGCGCTGGCTTGACGTATGCCATCACCGGCGATGCCAAAAAGGCCGTCGTCGGTGGCGGTGTGGGCGCCGCCGCCGGGTGTGTGGCCGGCAACTTGTGGCAGAACCGCTTGCAGGAACTGGAGCGTGTGGCCAAGGAAGAGAACCTGAATATTCAGGTGCAAACCTTGCAAAGCCAGGAGGTGGCCACGGGGAATGCACGTGCACCGGCACCGACTGACGCGGGCATCGTTGCGCAAGTTCAAGACGAAGGCATGTTCGCCACCGGCAGCGCGCAATTGAGCGCCGATGGTCAGCGCCAAGTGCGTAAGCTGGCTGCCGCCTTTGCACCCAAGCCGGGGCAGAACTCCCAGGCCGCGATCCTGGTGGTGGGGCACACCGATGCCACCGGCAGCGCGGCCACCAACCAGCGTCTGTCCGAGCAACGTGCCCGCGCCGTGGCATCGATCCTGGCCGAGCAGGGCGTTGCCCCGCAGCGCATGTTCTTCCAAGGCGCGGGGGCTTCGCGCCCGATCGCCGATAACAGCGACACCCAGCAACGGGGCAAGAACCGTCGGGTGGAAATCGTTGAAGTGACTGACCGTAATATGCTGGTCAAGCGCGTCAATGCCGAACATAACAATACCAAGTACCTGGCACACGGCACCTCGACCGAGCCTGCGCGCACCGTGACCAGCACTGCCAAGAGCAAGCCTGCCACTGCGGCCAAGCCTGCCGTCGAGAGCAAGCCTGCCGACCCAGGCACCGCCCTGGTGGATTTCGGCGGCCAGCCGGCCAGCGATACCCGCTGGACGATGGGCCAAGCCATCGCGCCGAAAAAGGCCGGGTTTGCCCTGGTCTCCAGTGCACAAGCCAGCGACTTGCCGTCCAGCAGTTGTGAAGCGGACCGCCCGCGTGAAAGCGGCAAGGTGTTCAACCTCGCCAGCGGCCAGGCGCTCGATACCCAAACCACCACCGAATACTTGCCGGGCTACAACAACCGCGTGTGGGCCAACCTGGTCAATGGCCATTTGGTCACGTTGTCGCCGGTCTCGATCCTGCGCGACGGCGCCAGCGTCGACCGCCAACCCTTCATCGAAGTGGTCAAGGGCTACGACCAGGGCAACCGCAAGTCGATCAAAAGCAAAGCCGTGGCCAACACCTATGAAGGTGAGGACTTGGTGCTGTATCGGGTATTCACCCAAGACCCCAAGGCGCCGGTGTCGTGCATCGACGTCGTGTTCAGCAAGAAAAATTCCGAAGCCACGGACGGTGCGTTGTTCTACTCCCGTACTCGTGAAGCCTTCACCACCCGTTTCGTGCCGATTCGCGCGTAAGACTCAAGGAAATACACCATGGAAGAGTTCAGCTTCAATGCGCTGACGGCCCTGCTCTGGGCCAACAAGTTGATCACCGGGCTGGTGATTTCCACGCTGCTGGCGGCCATCCTGATCCAGGCGTACTGGGACAAAGTGGGCTACTTCGTGATGCGCGTGTGGCACGGTGTGCCGCTGATCGGCAAGGTGGCGCGTTTGTCCAAGCAAAGCCTGATGCTTGATTCCCACGGCTGGCCGAAATCGGAAAGCGAGCTGTGCGACGCGTACTACTCGCGCTATGAAAAGATCGGCGCGAAAGACGTCGATTTCTTCAACAAAAGTGAATCCTACCTGCGCACCATCGGTGAGCGCGGCCGTCGCGAACGGCCGTTCTGGGTGTTTGCGCTGATCTTCATGCTGATCATGTTCGAGGCCGTGGGTTTTGCCTACGTGCTGGTGCCGTTCATCAACCAGAACCTGTCGGCCAATGACCAAAGCTGGATGGGTTGGTTGTTCGCCTTCCTGTTGGCTGTTGCCTCGGCGATCCTGGCCGAAGTGACCGGCCGCGCCGTGCATAAAAACGCCCTGATCAGCAAGGCACGCCACTGGTGGGAAAACGATCCGGAAGCAGATCGCCCATCCCAGCTCAAGGAACTGCCGGGTATCGGTATCAAAGACACCGACAGCGATAAAGACGGCAAGGATTACAGCCGCATTCTGGCGCGCATCAACACCAACCACACGGTGACGCCGAGCCGTGGCTGGATGATCACCACCGGTATCTGGATTGCGATCATTGCGATCGCCGCGTTCGGCATCCGCACCATGCAGCTCAAGAGCATCGAGACCGAAATGGTCGGCAGCCCGCATGCGTTTGCCCAGCAGAACTACGAGTCTGCCAGCCCGTTTGAATTGCCAGCCGACTCGGCGGCGATCAACGATCAAGCCGACAAACAAACCCTGACAGACAAGATGGACGCGATTCGTAAAGCGTCGCTGATTACCTTCATCGTCCTGTCGGTGATCTACATCGCGATTCAGATCACCAGCATCTGGCTGGCGTCGATCTTCGGTTTTGCCGGTGTGGAATCCAAGACAGCCTGGGAGCACACCCACAAGTTCTCCAGCGGCGAGGCCCTGGAAAACTGGATGCAGAGCCAGCGCGTGGAAATTGCTTCGCATGCCGATCACAAACTGAGCAAGTTGCAGCTCAAACTGGCCGGTCGCTCGACCACCAATGCCCAGCAGCAGGCGGCGTTGACCAGTGCGCACAATCGCAACTTCGAAACGTACCTGGAGCGCAAGCAGGCGATGCCGGGTACGCCGAAAGCGGCGGCCAAACCCGTCACGGCACCGGTTGCTCCGATTGCATCGGCGGCCCCAGCTGTTGCGGCCGCACCGGTTGTGGCTGAAGTGGCCGCACCTGTAGCCGCACCGGTTGAAGCGCCCGCACCTGCCGCTGCGCCTGCGAACCTCGACGCCCTGCGCAGCAAGGACCTCACGGCCTTCAGCGAAGAGCAGCTGGCGACCATCAGCCGCGCCAAGGGCCACGCACTGGAAGACGTGCTGGCGCTGCGGGCTGAACAGCAGTTGCTCAAAGACTTCGACGCGACAGGTGCCTGAATGAATATCCCGCGGCTTTTCTGCGCTTTGCTGTTGATGCCGTTGTTGGCGGTGGCCGGTGAGCGCAACGACGTCCCGGACTGCTACGCGTACGCCAAGGTCGGTGAGTATCGTCCGGCGCACAGTGGCAGAGAGCTGACGGTGATTATCGACCAGACGATCCCGATGCCCGAGGTGATCCAGAAAGCCACCTGGGCCCAGGTGCAGCGCTTCGTACAGCCGGGCGACAAGGTGCGGCTGTACAGTTTCTCGGCATTTGTACCCGGGCAGTTCATGCAACTGCGCTTCGCCGGTGAGCTCAATCAGGGCATCGATGACAAGGTGCGCAATAACGTCGGCATGCAGTCACTGCGTACTTTCGATACGTGCCTGACCGAGCAGCGCAGTTTCTTCAACAAGACCTTGGGCAAGGTGTTCGTGACCACGCTGCGCGAAGCCTCCGAGGACATCGCCCGTAGCGAGATCTTCCATTCGCTGCGTGAGATCGGCAACGACCTGGGCCAGCAACCGGCGCAGGAACGGGTGGTGTTGTTGGTGTCCGACATGCTCGAAAACAGTGATTTCGGCAGTTTCTACGCCAACAACCGGATTCGTGATCTGCAGCCGGCCGCTGAGCTCAAACGAGTCGCAGACAAGGGCTTGTTCGCCGATCTGCAAGGCGCGCGGGTGTATGTAGTGGGTGCTGCGCTGGTGACCAAGGACATCAAGCAGGCCTATCGCTCGGGCAAGACTATCCAGGCGTTGGAAGACTTCTGGAAGGGCTGGTTCGCCGGTTCCAACGCGCAGTTGGTGGCGTTTGGTGCGCCGAGCCTGAATGTCGACCTGAAGTGAACGATCGCAGTTAAAACCCGTCAGTTCCTTACAGACCCTTCTGTAAGGAGCCCGGTGTTTTGCGCAATCTCAAGACTGCATTACTGCTGGCTGCGCTGCTGTTATTCGGCAGCGGCGCACTGCAAGCCGCGACTGCAGCGGCACCTGAACCCGCCGCGAAACCTGAGTTGTTGGTAGAGGGTGGCCTGCTCGGTGCCATCAGCTCCAGCATCGACGATGTGCAGGACAAACTCGACCTCAACCAGAACCTCATCGATGCCTGGCGCTTGCGCGCCGATCGGGCGGCGGATGAGGTGGGGCGGCTGGTCGACCAGACTTCCGAGCGCTCGCCATGGAGCGTGGCTGGCGACTTCCTGCTGTTGTCCGGTGTGTGGATCGGCGCCTTTGCCGTGTTGACCCTGCTTGGGCGCTTTCTTGTGCAACGCTTGAGCCGGCGCGGGTTTGTCGCGCAGCGTCAGCGCTTGCGGGCGGTGCTTGGCTATGTGGTGCCCTACACGATTCCTGCGTTGATTTGCCTTCCGCTTACGCTGTCAGCCAGTCACTTTCTTGCGACGTCGGTGGGGCGTGCGCTGGCGCTGTGTTTTGCCTACGCCACCAGCAGCGGTATCTTTTCCACGTCGATGCTGTTGTGCGTCATCGTCATGTTCAACGTCGGCCACAAGCGTCCGGCGGTACAGATTATTCGCAACTACTGCCCCAAGCCGCTGTTCCTGATTGGCTTCCTCGCCGCCCTGAGCGATGCGCTGACCAGTCCGCAAATCGCCCGTCAACTGGGCGGCAATATCACCAGCAGTATCGCGGTGTTTACCGGGCTGTTCGCGGCGGTGATCTTTGGGGTGTTGGTGGTGCGCTTGCGCCGTCCGGTGGCCCATCTGATTCGTAATAGACCGTTGGCCCAACGCCTAAAACACCCAGCGTTGCAACAGTCGCTGCGGGTGTTTTCCGGGCTGTGGTACTGGCCGATCCTGCTGATGGTGCTGGTCTCGGCCATCAACCTGATCGGCGCCGGCGACGATAACCAGAAAGCCCTGCGTTGCGCGCTGTTTACTACCATATTGCTGATCGGCACGGTGTTCCTCAGCACTGTGCTGCAGCACCTGTTCAAGTCCCGCAGCCAAGTGGCGATCCAGCGCAGCAGTGCCTACAAGGAGCGTTTCCTGAGCCTGTTGCACGCGATTCTGCGCATTGTCATGGCCATTGCGTTCATTGAGATTCTCGGGCGGATCTGGGGTGTGTCGCTGTTCGAGTTTGCCCAGCGCAATTCGGTGGGCCGGGCGATCAGCGACTCCCTCAGCAGCATCGGCCTGATCCTGCTGATGACCTGGTTGTTCTGGGTGGTGCTCGACACGGCGATCCAGGAAGCGCTGAAACCGCCGGTGAACAAGCGCTCCAACCGCCAACCGAGCACTCGGGTAAAAACCATCCTGCCGCTGGTGCGTAACGCGGTGAAGATCATCCTCGTGGTGATCTGCGCGATCACCACCATGGCCAACCTGGGCATCAACGTCGCGCCGCTGCTGGCGGGTGCCGGTGTGGTCGGCTTGGCCATCGGCTTCGGCTCGCAGCAATTGGTGCAGGACGTGATCACCGGCCTGTTCATCATCATCGAAGACACCTTGTCCATCGGCGACTGGGTGGTGCTCGACTCCGGCCACGCCGGCACCGTCGAAGGCCTGACCATTCGCACCTTGCGCCTGCGTGACGGCAAGGGCTTTGTGCACTCGGTGCCGTTTGGGCAGATCAAGGCGGTCACCAACCAGTCGCGGCAATTTGCCTATGCGTTCTTCTCGGTGCAGTTCACCTATGACACCGATGTGGACAAGGCCGTGGAGCTTATTCGCGAGGCGGGGCAGTCGATCCGTGACGACGTGTTCCTCAAATACAACCTGCAGGGGCCGCTGGAGGTGTTTGGCGTCGACAAAATGGACCTCAACGGCGTGGTGCTCACGGCGCAGTTCCGCACCGTGTCGGGCGGGCAATACGCGGTAAGCCGTGCGTTTAACCAACGGTTGAAAAAGCTTGTGGATAACTGTGACGAGGTGCAGTTCGCGCAGACTTATCCACAGCAGGTCCTGGTGCCTGCGCGAGCGCCCCTTGAGCATGAACCTGCGGAGGCGGGCGCGAAGATAGTTAATCCGTGACGGTTGCGCTACAAACCCGCAAAATGCAACGATTCTGGCAAATACTTAAATAGCCATCGTTCCAAACTGACCGGGCCTGCTCAATCTATGCGAATGCGCCTTATGTTACTGGGCGGCGGGAATGCCCTCGGGCAGGCGCTGATTCGCCTCGGTGCAGAGGAAGACATCGGTTTCCTCGCACCCAAACCGCCCCAAGACGGCTGGGATGCCGCGAGTCTCACCCAATTGCTCGACGACACCCGTCCCGATGCGTTGATCAATCTCGCCTACTATTTCGACTGGTTCCAGGCCGAAACTGTCAGCGCGACCCGGCTGGCCGCCCAGGAGTTCGCCATCGAACGCCTGGCCGAGCTCTGCCAGCACCACACCATCACCTTGCTGCAACCGTCCAGCTACCGCGTGTTCGATGGCTCCCGTGCCACCGCCTACAGCGAGAAGGACGAGCCGGTGCCCTTGGGCCTGCGCGGCCAGGCGCTGTGGCGGATCGAGCAAAGCGTACGCGCCACCTGCCCGCAACACGTACTGCTGCGGTTTGGCTGGTTGCTGGATGACAGTGTCGACGGCACCCTGGGCCGCTTCCTGGCGCGGGCCGAGAGGCCGGATGAGTTGCTGATGGCGGATGACCGTCGCGGTAACCCGACGCCGGTCGACGATGCGGCACGGGTGATCATCTCGGTACTCAAGCAGCTTGATTGCGCGGCGCCGTTGTGGGGCACCTACCATTACGCCGGCCAAGAGGCGACTACACCGTTGGCGCTGGGCCAGGCGATCCTCACCGAAGCACGCAGCTACCACCCGCTGGCCATCGAATCCCCTACCGCCCAGGCCCATGCGGCACGGCCGGATGCCAGCGATGAGCCGCAGCACGCGGTGTTAGCGTGTAAGAAGATTCTGCACACCTTTGGCATCAAGCCACGGGCGTGGCGGGCGGGGTTGCCGGCGTTGCTGGATCGTTTCTACCGGCATACCTAAAGAAATAGAGATTCAAATGTGGGAGCGGGCTTGTGTGGGAGCTGGCTTGCCTGCGATAGCATCACCTCGGTATCACTGATACACCGAGGTGCTGCCATCGCGGGCAAGCCCGGCTCCCACACAAGCCCGCTCCCACACTGGTTTTATGCTGCTGGTTAGACCGGCATCAGAACTTGTAGCCAATACCCACCATGTAAACCATCGGATCCACGTCCACATTGACCTTGGCGCGAGTGCCTTGGCCCAGCGCGTTGTTGTCCACGGTGGCCTTGGTGCTGATGTCGATGTAGCGCGCCTGGGCGTTGATCATCCACTTGTCGTTGATCATGTAGTCCGCGCCGATCTGTGCGGCCCAGCCCCAGGAGTTCTCAGCCTTGAAGTTGCTGAAACCTTCGCCCTGGGCGCGGCTGCCGACGTGTTCGTCGTAGATCCAGGTGTAGTTGATACCGGCACCCACGTACGGTTGGAAAGCGGATTTGTTGTCCAGCGGGTAGTACACGACGCTCAGGGTTGGCGGCAGGTGTTTCAGGGTGCCGAGCTTGCCGTTGGCGGCGCCGAGGGCGGTGCCCTTGATCTTCACGTCATGCTCGAACGGCGTGGCCGCCAGCAGTTCGATACCCACGTGATTGGTGAGCATGTAGGCGAAGTTCAGGCCCAGTTGAGTGTCGCTGCTCATGGTCGCCTTACCGCCCAGGTTGGTGCCCGCCAATGGGCCCTGGTCAACCTTGACGTGGCCGCTGTCGGCCTTCGGGTTAACGGTGATCGCGCCCGCGCGAACCAGAATATCGCCCGCTTCGTGAGCGTGTGCGACAGGGGCGACGAGGGCTAGCGCGAAGAGGGACGCGCCGAGCAGAGACTTGTTCATGGGAGCTCCAAAGGACGTTTAAAAGTTGTACGTCCAATGGTAAAGATCGTTCCATTCGGTCTTTTGACTCAGCTCAATGAAAGGGCGATCAGCGCTATTCTGGCAGTTCGTAGATGTAAATCTTGTCGGCATCCATCTGGTAACCGGCATCGGCCAGTTCGCTGCTGGACGGTTTGACCTGCAGCGCGCCTTCGATCCAATACGGCTGGTACAGCTCATCGAGTTTCACCCCGACTTCGCTTTTGACATGCACGATCTGGTTCGACGGTGGCGGTGGCACATGGATGCAGGCGCCGAAATACGGCACCAGTAAAAACTCTGTGGTGCGCCCGTTTTCACCCACTTCCAGCGGCACGATATACCCCGGCAGGCGGATGTGCTGGCCATCAAGGCCTTGCACCACCGGTGCGTGTGGCATCTCCTGCTTGGCTGGTGGCGCCGACTCCAATGCGCCGGCGATACCGGACAGGTCATGCAACGGTTGCATGTTCGGCACTTCCGGCATGGCATCCGGTGGGATCAGTTCCGACCAAGTCAGCTCCTTGGGCTCGGCGGCCCAGGCGGGCAGGGCGACCAGCAGAAACAGTGCAACGAGTGCGCGACGCATCAAAGCCTTCCTCATAAACGTATGGACAGGCCGTCGGCCAGGGATTGTCGATAGGCGCGCCACGCGGGCACGCTGCCCATCAACAACGCTGCGGCCAGGATACCGGCGAGCAGCGTCCATTCATATTCGCTGGGCCATGACATCGGCAAGTCCAGACCGTAGTTGGCCTGCAAATACCCGCGCGAAGCGGCGATGCACACGTAGAGCAACCCTACGCCCGCCACCACGCCGGACAACGCCAGAGCGAAGGCCTCGAAGATCAGCAATGTCGCGATGTGCCACGGGCGCGCGCCTACCGAGCGCAGGATCGCCATCTCGCGGCGGCGTTCGTTGAGGCTGGTAAGGATCGCCGTGAGCATGCCGATCAGGCCGGTCAGCACCACGAACAGCGAGATCACAAACAGCGCTTTTTCGGCGGTGCCCATCATGCTCCACAGCTCTTGCAGCGCCACGCCCGGCAGGATCGCCAGCATCGGCTCGCCACGGAATTCGTTGATTTCCCGTTGCAGGGCGAAGGTGGAAATCTTGTTGTTCAGGCCGAGCATGAACGCGGTAATGGCCTGCGGCGTGAGGTCCATATTGCGCGCCTGATCGGCACTGATACGGCCTTTGCCCTGGGCGGGCACCCCGTTGTGCCAGTCGATATGGATCGCTTCCATGCCACCCAGGCTGATATGCAGCGTGCGGTCCACCGGCGTGCCGGTACGCTTGAGAATGCCGACCACGGTGAACGGTTTGTCATCGTGTTTGACCAGGCTGACCACCGCCACGCCGTGGGCCAACACCAGCTTGTCGCCGAGCTTGTAGTGCAGCGCGTCGGCGACTTCGGCACCGAGCACCACTTCAAACGGGTCGGTGGCGAAGGCACGACCGCTGGCCAGTTCGAGGTTCTGCTTGCGGCCGTACTGGTAGTGCTCGAAATACGATTCGTTGGTGCCCATCACCCGGTAGCCGCGGTGCGAGTCGCCAAGGGAAATCGGGATTGCCCATTTCACCTGCGGGCTGGCGGCAAAATGCTCGTAGCTGTCCCAGCGGATATTGTTAGTGGCATTGCCGATGCGAAACACCGAATACAACAGCAGGTTCACCGAGCCGGAGCGGGCGCCGACGATCAGGTCGGTGCCGCTGATGGTGCTGGCGAAACTGTTGCGCGCCTCAACGCGCACGCGCTCCACGGCCAGCAGCAGGCACACGGAAAGGGCGATGGCGAACGCGGTGAGGATCGCGGTAAAGCGGCGGTTAGCCAGGCTGGCCATGGCTAGACGAAACAGATACATCTCAAACCTCTGCGGGCGTGGCGGCGCGATTGAGTTCGGCCAGCGACAGGTTGCGGTCGAACAACGGCGCCAGGCTTTGGTCATGGCTGACGAACAACAGGCTGGCGCCGGCCTCACGGCATTCGGCGAACAACAGCTGAATAAAGGCTTCGCGAGCGTCGTAGTCCAGGGCTGATGTGGGTTCGTCGGCGATCACTAATTCCGGCTGGCCGATCAGCGCGCGGGCAGCGGCCACGCGTTGTTGCTGGCCGATGGAGAGCGAATCGGCACGGCGCTCCAGCAAGTCGTTATCTTTCAAACCCAGGTGCGCGAGCAAGGTTGCGGCGGCCTGGTCGACACTGCCGTGGCGTTGCTTGGCGCGTTGCGCACGCAATTTGGAAAAGTGGCACGGCAACTCGACGTTCTCGCGCACCGACAGGAACGGCAGCAGGTTGAACTGCTGGAAGATATAGCCGGTGTGGTCGACACGGAACCGGTCGCGGGCACCGGCCGAGAGTTCGGTCAGTTCCTGGCCGAGCAGGCGGATGCTGCCTTGGCTGGGCTTCTGCACACCGCCCAGCAGCCCCAGCAGCGTGGTTTTGCCACTGCCGCTCGGGCCTTTGAGAAACAGGGTTTCCCCCGCGTCCAGGCGGAACGCGGGGATGTCCAGCAACTGTGGGTGACCAGGCCAGTTGAAGCCCAGGTCAGACAGTTCAATCAGTGCTTGGGTCATGGGAACTCAGAATTTCAGGGTGGCTGCTGTGGCCGTCGCTTCAACACCTTGCTGGCCGCTCGGGCCGATCAGTTGTACCTGAATTTTCTGGGTGGCGGGGAAGGTCTTGAACACCTGGGTCAGGTCGAGGTTGCTCAGCGCTGTCGGCGTGGCGCAGGTGAACTGGTAGTGGGCGTGGATTTCGCTGTGGTCGTGATGGTGCTCGTGGGCGCCGTCTTTGGCGTCGTGATCGTGATCGTGATCATCGTCGTCATCATGGTCGGCCTCGGGTTTGTCGCCGAACAGCGGGCTGTTGAGTTCCTGGGTGCTGACCACGCAACCGGCGCCTTTGGGCAGGTTGAACAGGGCCAGGGGGTTCTCCAGCTGTTTACGTGCGGCGGCAACCTTGGCTTTATCGGCCGGGGTGGTGGCCAGGTGTTCGAAGCCCACCAGGTTCATCGCCGGGCTGTCCAGCTCCAGCTCCAGGGCCTGGCCGTCGAGTACGGCATTGAGGCGCCCGACACCATGTTCGTGGGCGCCGAGGCTGCCGTGCTCATGTTCATGCTCATCGGCGGCGTGGGCAATGGCGAGTGGCAGCAGGGCAAACGGCAAAGCAAGCAACAGACGGCGCATGAGAAGGCTCCAGAACATGAAAGTTTTGTTATGTGATCTTATAACAATAGTTCGCAGAGTTTGACCGCCCGCTTGGCGTTGCGCAAGCCGCATGGGAGCATGCCTGTCAGAAATGTGCAGGAGGAAGGACGATGTTGAGAATTCGTGGAACCGTCGGCGACCTGCCGGTGGACTTGACCGTGGAGCTAGACGACGGCGATTGGGCGCGCCTGGGGGCGCAGTTGCAGGCTGCGCCAGTGTCCAGCGCACCGGCGGCGGTGCCGGCCAAGCAGGATGAGGACCTGTGGCAGAACGCCCAGGACCTACTGCGCAAAGCCGGGCAACTCAGCGGGCTGGAATTACTCGATCAGTTGGAAGGTTTGGCCGGCGATGCCTCGGCGGGCAAGCGCCTGTTGGTGCGCCTGCGCCATAGCGCCAAGGTGAAAGTGGCCAGCGGCGGGGATACGCCGCTGTACAGCTGGATCGGCGATTAGTACAACGCAGCGAACAACTTGCGGCGGTACACCGTGACCAGCGGGTGGTCATTGCCCAGCAACTCGAACACCTGCAGCAACGTCTTGTGGGGCAGGCCTTCGCTGTAGCTGCGGTTGCGGATAAACAACTTGAGCAAACCTTCCAGCGCCGCGTCGTACTGCTGGCGCGCCAGTTGCTGGATGCTCAGTTGATAGGCCGCCTCATCGTCTTGCGGGTTTTGCGCCAGACGGCTTTTCAAGTCGGCAGCGTCCGGCAGATCGACAGCTTGACGCAGAAAGGTGATCTGCGCCTTGGCGCCGGCGAGGGCGGCTTTGTGCTCGTCGCTCTTCACGGCGTCCAGCACGGCCTGGGCTTCACCCAGCTCACCACGTTCGGCCAGGCAGCGTGCATACAGGATCAGCGCCGCAGCGTTGGTATTGTCCTCGCCCAGCAAGGCCACCAGCACCGCCTCGGCATCGCTGATGCGACCGTCAGCAAACAGTGCTTGCGCCTGCTCCAACGGGTCCGCCGCCGCCGGTGGTGGCATCTGTACATGCGGCTCCAACATCGCCCGCACCGCCGACTCCGGCTGCGCCCCGGCAAACCCATCCACCGGCTGGCCATCCTTGAACAGCACCACCGTCGGCAGGCTGCGAATACCAAAGCGCGCGACGATATCCTGTTCGGCCTCGCAATCGACCTTGGCCAACAGCAGCTCGCCCTGATAGCTCTCGGCAACCTGCGCCAGCAACGGCATCAACGCCTTGCACGGCGCACACCACTCGGCCCAGAAATCCACCAGCACAGGCTTGTGAAACGAATTCTCGATCACCGCCTGGTCGAACGTGGCAGTGGTGACATCGAAGATATACGGCGTGGGCTCACTCATGGGGCGTCTCGAATAAAGCGGGAATGGGGGGAACTATAAGGGCTGGCGAGTGCTATCGGAA
Organism: Pseudomonas sp. PGPPP1; assembly: GCF_002255865.1. NCBI lineage: Bacteria > Pseudomonadati > Pseudomonadota > Gammaproteobacteria > Pseudomonadales > Pseudomonadaceae > Pseudomonas > Pseudomonas sp. PGPPP1. The sequence continues at coordinate 28,858 of NZ_NKIG01000004.1, forward strand.
GCGGCTTGGCGTTTACGCGCGAGGCCTGTGCCAAAAAGGATCTTGATACCAGTCCAGAGGAAAGCCCATCGTCTTCAGGCTGACTTCGGGAAACTCATGGAGCAGTTGATATAGGCGTTGACCCCAGCAAGTGTGTGGACTTACTTGATGCATCAAGTGATTGAGAATGCACAGCACTGCAAAAATTCGAGTATGTGGCCCAGGCGCGAAGAGATGTACCGGCCATGGGAAGTTAGCTTTTTTAGGTAGTTCGGGGCGAATGCCCAGCTCTCGGTTCCACATCCGAGAGTGGTGAGCGCACATGTTTCGGATAGTGGTCAGGGTGTGCAGCCACGACTGCATTAAGGGCGCGGCAAGCCCGAGGCGCTTGGCAATTGCTTTTTTATCTGAGTCTCTGGCCAGCCCTTTATACAGATAGGACAAGTCGCCTAGCGTCAATTCCTCCAGCATGGCCCAACCAGGCATCAGAGGAGGGTGGGAATACTCCGTTGGGTAATGGCGGGCATAGTTTTCTTTCGCTCTGTGGCGTTTAAGATAATTTTTTCTTTCGTCATCGGTGTGCAGCCTGTCGATGCGCTCGCATTCGCGCTGGTAGTCACGCGTTGCGTTGGACTGTTTGGCCAGCAATGTTGTCAGCAGTCGCTGATGATTGAACGTCGGATGGAACATCTGTGGGTTTATGTACCAATGGCAGCCTTGGGAAGGCCCCATGTGGTTGCTGATACCCGCGCGTGATGCAATTTCGACTCTTTCGATTGCATCCATGGTCAGTAGACGAAGACGGCGATCAAAGTCGTAGAGGTGGGTTAATTGACGAAACTGGCTACCTTCCCGAAACCGATGATCGATATCTTCCGGAAGTTGGAAGGGGCGCATGTAGGGGCTCAAGCGGAAGAAGCTAACTGATTGTAAAAAGGACGCGGCCCGCGCTTCATTTTGAATGCGCAGCCCGCGACGCTTGAGCAGTTCCAATTGAGCGGGAACGTCAATGGCGGGCTTGGTGAATGTCCTCATGCCGCAAAAGTACCGGGCATAAAAAACCCGCACAATTTGTGCTTGGTTACTGACGCAACCAGAGGCATGGCGGGTGTATTGCCGCAGAGGGTAGGCAGCTGTCCGTCTTTTTGCAAGGCCTTTAGGTGGCCAGCTATCGGCGAAACTATTTGGAAATGCATGCTGGTCAATTGTCCAAGCCGCGTGCGAAAGGAGGGCATTTTCCACCGCCTTTCGTTGCCTGTCCTAGCTATGGTATTGCCAGAAATTTGTAACGTACCGCTCAGCGCCGCGAATGGTACAGGCTCACCTTGCGAAACTCCCAAGGCTCCGCCAGGTCTGGCAAGGTCAGCGCATCGAGGATCTCCAACCGTTGGTAATCCGCATGCTGAAAGTCCCGCACGCGCGAGTCCGCTACCAAGGCTTCACGGCCACGGGTGAGGAATTGATCCAGCAACGGCAGGTTGGCGCGGTCGTAGAGTACGTCCGCCACCAGGATCAGGTCGAAGCGGTCGGCTTCGGCGAAAAAGTCCGCTGAATAACCCAGCTCTACGCCGTTAAGCTCGGCATTCGCCCGGCACGATGCCAATGCCAGTGGGTCAAGATCGCAGGCCACCACTTCCAGCGCGCCAGCTTTCACGGCGGCGATGCCGGCCACGCCCGAACCCGCGCCAAAGTCCAGCACGCGCTTGCCGGCGACCCACTCGGGGTTGGCCGCCAGGTAGCGCGCCAGCGCGAGGCCGCTGGCCCAGCAAAAGCTCCAATACGGTGGTTCGTGCAGGATGCGCCGGGTTTCTTCGGGGCTGAAGGCGCGGTCCATGTTGTCCGCATCCAGCAGCCACAACGACAACGCGGTGCCCGGCAGCGGGCAGGGCACCAGGTGGGCGTCGCCGATCAGTTCACTCAGCGCTGCCTGCAGGTCCAGCGGTGGCGTCATGGTGCGGGGACGAGTTGCAGGGGGCCGGTCGACTGGGTGATCGCCTGGGTGATGCGCACGGCGGGCAGGTGGAGGATCAACTGGCCGGACTGGCTGGCGCGGCCGCGCAACTCGACCCGCGCACCGGCCGGGAAGGCCTCGGGGTTGAAGCGCAGGCGGAAGGCCAGGGGTTGGCCGTTGCCGGTCAGCACGCTGCTGGCGAGCAGTTGTTGCGGGCGCGAACGGTCGTCGATCACCAGCAGCGCCAGCTCGACTTCGGCGGCGGCGGGTACACCGTTGAGGATACCGCTGATTTCGCGTTGATACGCTGGCAACGGGCCGAGGTCTTCGATCCCAGGGACTTTTTTCTCCTGGGCGGGCGTCGGTTGCGGGGTGGCGGGTTTGGGGGCTTCGCTGCTGCAGGCGACCAGGACACTGAACAGGGCGAGCAAAACAAGTGGTCGTAACTGCATGTACGGCTCCAGAAAGGGCAAAATCCGTGACTTGAAATAAAGAAACATATAAGCCTGCCTATATACCGTAAAGGCTATGGCTTGTCTTGCGACGGGGATGCGCTACCATGGCCCTCCCTTTTTTTGTTGCCTGCCACCATGCACTGTCCCTTCTGCGGTGCCAACGACACCAAGGTCATTGACTCGCGTCTGGTCGCCGAGGGCGATCAAGTGCGTCGCCGGCGCGAATGCCTGGCCTGCGGTGAACGTTTCACCACCTTCGAAACCGCCGAACTGGTGTTGCCACGTCTGATCAAATCCGACGGCAGCCGCCAACCCTTCGACGAAGAAAAACTGCGCGCCGGTATGCAGCGTGCCCTGGAAAAACGCCCGGTGAGTGTCGAGCGGCTGGAAGCGGCGCTGGTGCATATCAAGCACAAGCTGCGGGCGACCGGTGAGCGCGAGGTCAAGAGCCTGGTGGTTGGAGAGTTGGTGATGGGCGAGTTGCAAAAGCTCGACGAAGTCGCCTATATCCGTTTCGCCTCGGTGTATCGACGTTTCCAGGACCTCAATGAGTTCCGCGAAGAAATCGACCGCCTGGCCCGAGAGCCTGCCAAACAATGAACCCACCGTCCGCCGAACAAGCTGTCCTCGACGCCCATTACATGGCGCGTGCCCTCGAACTGGCCCGCAAAGGCCTGTACACCACCCACCCCAACCCACGGGTTGGTTGCGTGATCGTGCGTGATGGGCAGATTGTTGGCGAAGGCTGGCATGAGCGCACCGGCGAACCCCACGCCGAGCCGAATGCCCTGCGCGCCGCTGGCGACAAGGCCCGTGGCGCCACGGTGTACGTGACCCTCGAACCGTGCAGCCACCACGGGCGTACGCCGCCATGCGCCGACGCATTGGTGAGTGCCGGTGTGGCGCGGGTTGTGGCAGGCATGCAGGACCCGAACCCGGAAGTAGCGGGGCGCGGCATGCAACGTTTGGCCCAGGCCGGGATCGAGATTCGCAGCGGAGTGCTGGAGAGTGAGGCGCGTGCGCTGAACCCCGGCTTCCTCAAGCGCATGGAGCACGGCCTGCCGTTTGTGCGGGTCAAGTTGGCGATGAGCCTGGACGGTCGCACCGCGATGGCCAGCGGCGAAAGCCAATGGATCACCGGCCCCGCCGCTCGTGCCGCCGTGCAGCGCCTGCGTGCCGAGGCCAGCGTGGTACTGACCGGCGCCGACACGGTGCTGGCTGATGGCGCGCGCCTTACCGTGCGCGCCGCTGAACTGGGCCTGGATGCCGAAACCACGGCCCTGGCGATGTCGCGTCCGCCATTGCGGGTGCTGATCGACGGCCGCCTGCGGGTGCCGCTCAACGCGCCGTTCTTCAAGGCGGGTCCTGCATTGGTGATCACCTGCGTCACCCCGGAAAACCAGTTTCCCCGTGGCCCCGAATGCCTGGTGGTGCCGGGCGTTGAAGGTCAAGTGGACCTGCGCTCGGCCTTGGTTGCCCTGGCGGCCCGTGGCGTCAACGAGGTGCTGGTGGAAGCCGGCCCAAGTCTCGCCGGTGCCTTTGCCCAGCAAGGCCTGGTGGACGAGTACGTGATTTTCATTGCCGGCAAGTTCCTCGGCTCCGCCGCGCGGCCTTTGCTCGATTGGCCGCTTGAGAAACTGGCGGACGCCCCCCAACTCAAGATCACCGAAATGCGCGCTGTGGGCGACGACTGGCGAGTCACTGCCGTCCCGGTATCACCAGCGAGCGTATAATTCTGACCGGGCGCTCAAGAGCCCCGTACCGTTTTCCAGGAGAAGGCCATGTTCACCGGCATCATCGAATCCATCGGCAGCATTCGTGCAATGACCCCAAAAGGCGGCGACGTTCGCCTGTCGGTTGAAACCGGCAAGCTCGACCTAGGCGACGTCAAGTTGGGCGACAGCATCGCTATCAACGGCGTTTGCCTGACTGTCATCGAGTTGCCGGGCAACGGCTTTGCCGCCGACGTCAGCCGGGAAACCCTGGACTGCACCGCGATGAACGATCTTGCGGCCGGCAGCCCGGTGAACCTGGAAAAAGCCCTGACCCCAACCACCCGCCTGGGCGGTCACTTGGTCAGCGGCCACGTCGATGGCGTTGGCGAAGTCGTTTCCCGCAGCGAAAACGCTCGTGCCGTGGAATTTCGCATTCGCGCCCCCAAAGAGCTGGCCAAGTACATCGCCCACAAAGGCTCGATCACCGTTGATGGCACCAGCCTCACCGTGAACGCCGTAAATGGCGCCGAATTTGAACTGACCATCATTCCCCACACCCTCAGCGAAACCATCATGGCCTCGTACCAGCCAGGTCGCCGGGTGAACCTGGAAGTCGACTTGCTTGCCCGTTACCTGGAGCGCCTGCTGTTGGGCGATAAGGCCGCAGAGCCAACATCTGGGAACATCACTGAAAGTTTTCTGGCCGCTAACGGCTACCTGAAATCCTGACCAAGGGGGTGCCGCGTGGCGCTCAATAGCATCGAAGAACTGGTTGAAGACATCCGCCAAGGCAAGATGGTCATCCTGATGGATGACGAAGACCGCGAGAACGAAGGCGACATCATCATGGCCGCCGAGGCCTGCCAGCCTGAGCACATCAACTTCATGGCCAAGCACGCCCGTGGGCTGATCTGCATGCCCATGAGCCGCGAGCGTTGCGAGCTGCTCAAGCTGCCGTTGATGGCGCCGCGCAATGGCTCGGGTTTCGGCACCAAGTTCACGGTTTCTATCGAAGCAACCACCGGCGTCACCACCGGTATTTCTGCCGCTGACCGCGCGCGTACCGTGCAAGCGGCTGCCGCCAAGGACGCCAAGGCCGAAGACATCGTGAGCCCAGGCCACATCTTCCCGCTGATGGCCCAACCGGGCGGCACCCTTGCCCGTGCTGGCCACACCGAAGCTGCCTGCGACCTGGCGCGCATGGCCGGTTTCGAGCCGAGCGGCGTGATCTGCGAAGTGATGAACGACGATGGCACCATGGCCCGTCGCCCTGAGTTGGAAACCTTTGCGGCCGAACACAACATCAAGATCGGCACCATTGCCGACCTGATTCACTACCGCATGATCCACGAACGTACCGTTCAGCGGATTGCCGAGCAGCCACTGGACAGCGAACTGGGCCAATTCAATTTGGTGACCTACCGTGATTCAGTGGAAGGCGACGTGCACATGGCCCTGACCCTGGGCACCATTTGTGCTGACGAACCGACCCTGGTTCGTGTGCACAACATGGACCCGCTGCGCGACCTGCTGATGGTCAAGCAACCGGGCCGTTGGAGCCTGCGAGCCGCCATGGCTGCGGTTTCCGAGGCGGGCAGCGGTGTGGTGCTGTTGCTCGGCCATCCGCTGGATGGCGACGTGTTGCTGGCGCATATCCGCGAAACCGCCGACCACGCGCCGGCGAAAAAACCGACCACCTACAGCATCGTCGGTGCCGGTTCGCAGATCCTGCGTGACCTTGGTGTGCGCAAAATGCGCCTGATGAGTGCACCGATGAAATTTAATGCGATATCCGGTTTCGATCTGGAAGTTGTAGAATACGTGCCCTCCGAATAAAGGCCGGCGATTTTTGCCCCTTGTTCGCGGTTAAATCATCACTAAGGGACGCACTTTTCGCGTCCCGGCTCTTTAAGAGATTTGTCGAATGACCCTGAAGACCATCGAAGGTACCTTCATCGCCCCCAAAGGCCGCTACGCCCTGGTGGTTGGCCGCTTCAACAGCTTCGTCGTTGAAAGCCTGGTAAGCGGTGCCGTGGACGCCCTGGTTCGCCACGGTGTGAGCGAAAGCGACATCACCATTATCCGTGCCCCTGGCGCCTTCGAAATTCCACTGGTTGCGCAAAAAGTTGCTCAACAGGGTGAATACGCGGCAATCATCGCCCTGGGCGCGGTCATTCGTGGCGGTACTCCGCACTTCGAATACGTGGCTGGCGAATGCACCAAGGGCCTGGCCCAGGTGTCCATGGAGTTCGGCGTGCCAGTCGCTTTCGGCGTACTGACCGTTGATTCCATCGAGCAAGCCATCGAACGTTCCGGCACCAAGGCTGGCAACAAAGGTGCTGAAGCTGCCCTGTCCGCGCTGGAAATGGTCAGCCTGCTGTCGCAGTTGGAGGCCAAGTGATTTCCGACGAGAGCGACAACTTCAACCCGCGTGAGCCACGTCCAGCCGATGCTGGCAAGCCATCGAAGAACGAGAAGCGTCGCGCTGCTCGTCAGCTGGCGACCCAGGCGCTGTACCAGCGTCACCTGGCGGGTGCGTCGTTGAACGAAATCGAAGCGCAGTTTCGCGTCGACAACGATTTCACCTTTGCTGACCTGCCGTATTTCCACGACATCCTGCACGGCGTGCATGCCCACCTGACCGAGATCGATACAGCCCTGGCACCTTGCCTGGACCTGACCATCGAAGAACTGGACCCGGTTGAGCTGTGCGTCATGCGCCTGTCGGCCTGGGAACTGCTCTATCGCGTCGACGTGCCGTACCGCGTAGTGATCAACGAAGGCATCGAACTGGCGAAAGTCTACGGTTCGACCGACGGTCACAAGTTCGTCAACGGCGTGCTCGACAAGCTGGCTCCGCGCCTGCGTGAAGCCGAAGTGAAGGCGTACAAGCGCTAATCTGCGCTTGAACCTTTGATGGGCGAGTTCGAACTGATCCGCAAATACTTCGCCGCCGCGCCTTGTGCGCAGGGCGGCGAAGGCATTGCCCTGGGGATCGGCGACGACTGCGCCTTGCTGGCGCTCCCCGCTGGGGAGCAGTTGGCGGTTTCCACCGATACCTTGGTGGCCGGGGTGCATTTTTCCGACCCCTGCGACCCGTTCCTGCTCGGCCAGCGCTCGTTGGCCGTTGCGGTAAGCGACCTGGCCGCCATGGGCGCCCATCCTCTCGCGTTTACCCTTGCTCTCACCACGCCGACGGTCGATGCCGATTGGTTGCAACGCTATGCCCAAGGCTTGAATGTCATGGCGCAAAGCTGTGGCGTCGTCCTGGTGGGCGGCGACACCACGCGTGGCCCGCTCAGCCTGACCATGACCGTGTTCGGTCGTGTGCCCGCTGGGCAGGCATTGACGCGCAGCGGTGCGCAAGCGGGTGACCTGTTGTGCGTGGGGGGCGAATTGGGCAATGCCGCCGGCGCTTTGCCGCTGGTATTGGGCCAACGCACGGCCGATGCAGCCATCGCCGAGCCACTGCTGGCGCACTACTGGTCGCCGCAGCCGCAGTTGGCCCTCGGGCTGGCGCTGCGGAACAAGGCGACGTCTGCGATGGATATCTCCGACGGGCTCCTGGCCGATTGCGGGCATATCGCTAAGGCGTCGGCTGTCAGCTTGTTGATCGAGCGCCAGCAGTTGCCGTTGTCCACGGCCTTGCTGGCGTTTGTGGGGGATGACGAGGCGCGTGTGGCGGCCCTGAGCGGTGGCGACGACTACGTGTTGGCGTTCACTCTGCCGCCTGCCGAGTTGGCGCCGTTGCTGGCCGCTGGTTGGCCGGTCCATGTGATTGGCCGGGTCGAAGCGGGGCAGGGCGTAACGCTGCTCGACGCCGATGGGCAAGACATCACGCCGGCCATTCGCGGCTATCAGCATTTTCGCGAAACGCCGTAAACCGGCGACCTGCGCTACCCTCTATACGATCTTCACGGAGTAGGGGGCTGTCCCATGGATGTGCGCGGCTGGTTTTTGGTAGTGCTGTGCGCCTTCACATCCCTGGCGCACGCCGATGAGGTGTCGGTGGTTCCCGGCAAGGTCCTATTGGCCAGCGAGGCCTGGGATGATTACACCAACCCCGACGGTCGCGGGCTGGCCTGGGACGTGCTGCGCAAGGTCTTCGAACCGGCCGGAATCACCCTGCAAACCCGCTCCGAGCCTTACACGCGCTCGGTCGGCTTGGCCCAGCGCGGCGAGGTCGATGGCTGGGTTGGTTCCTATCGCGATGAGGCCAAGGGCGTACTCTATCCTCATTGGAACTTCGATTCCGATCACATCTACGCCCTTGGCCTGGCCAGTACTCCCGTGCCGACGGTGGCCACGCTGGGCAATTATCGTTTGGCCTGGGTGCGTGGCTACAAGTACGAGGACTACCTGCCCAATGTGCACCGCTTCAACCAGATCGAACGCCGTGATGGCATCCTGCCGATGCTTCGACATGCCCGAGCCGACTTTTATATCGACGCCTTGACCGAAGCCCGTGAAGTCCTTGGGCAAGCGGATGATCCCTCGACGTTCAAGCTGACCCATATCGCCGAACTGCCGCTGTACGTGGGGTTCGCCGATAATGAACGGGGGCGGGGTTTAATGGAGGTGTTCGACCAGCGCATGGCGGCCCTGGTGAAAAATGGGGAGTTGAAGCCGATTTTCGAACACTGGAATCAGCCCTATCCGTTCTGACATGCATAGAACCGGGATGAAGGCCAATCGAACCTATTGATCTTTACCACCGATAATTCAGCTTAAGCGTCTGTAGGAACCTGCTGTTACAATGGCCGCCTTTGTAAAAACTGAAATCAGGAGCACACGGTGCCCGTCGTTTTCGTCGCCGCTTCCAAGCTGCCTACCCCTTTTGCCACGTTCACCATGAACGGCTTTCTTGAAGAAGCCACCGGTCGCGAGCACGTCGTGCTCAGCCTGGGCGATATCGCTGATGGCGCTCCGGTGCTGGGTCGCGTGCACTCCGAGTGCCTGACCGGTGATGCACTGTTCAGCCAGCGTTGCGACTGCGGTTCGCAACTGGAAGCCGCCATGCGTGCTATCGCCCGTGAAGGCCGAGGCGTGTTGCTGTACCTGCGCCAGGAAGGCCGTGGCATTGGCTTGATGAACAAGATTCGCGCCTACGAGCTGCAAGATGGCGGTGCCGACACCGTCGAAGCCAACGAGCGCCTGGGCTTCGCCGCTGACCAGCGTGACTATGCGATCTGTCTGCCGATGCTTGAACACCTCGGCGTCAAATCGCTGCGCTTGATGACCAACAACCCGCGCAAGGTCAAAGCGTTGACCGACATGGGTATCACCGTAGCCGAGCGCGTGCCGCTGCATACCGGGCACAACCCGCACAACAAGCTCTACTTGGCCACCAAGGCCAGCAAGCTCGACCACATGATGGGCAACGAGCATCAGGGCGAGGTCGACCGCGCGTGACCCGAGGCCAGGTGAAACGGCGACTGTCCTTCAACTGGTGGCAGTACCTGGCCCTGGCGTTGCTTCCCCTGTTTGTGATCAATCTGGTATTCGGCCAAGCCGAATCCCTGCTGCCGGTGTTGGCCATGCCGTTTTTTATCGCCGGCGTGGCCTCGATGTTCCTTAGCCTGCGTTACTTCAACGGCTACAAACACGCGTTGATCGCCACCTCCAAAGCCCTCGACACCCCCGAAGAACCATCTGCCTGGATTACCCTGGCGGCCCGACGGCGTGCGGCGTTGCTGATCGCTGCTATTCCTGCCTGGATTGGCGCGCTGGCGGTGTTCGTAGGGTTGGAAGCCGTGCCGCTGTGCTTGCTGGCGCTGTCGACCCTGGTGTTGTTCTACCTCTACCGCATACCCCGTCAACTGGGATGATGCGCCGCTGGCTGGCCGTTTTGCTGCTGGCATCGAGTACCCAGGCATGGGCGGTTGAGCGGGTGGTCAGCCTCGCGCCGTCTCTTTCCGAAATCGTGGCTGAACTGGGCGCTGCCGATCTGTTGGTGGGCGTGCTTGATGGTGGCGAGCGGCCGCCGGAATTGGCAGAGGTGCCGTCCGTTGGGCACTACGGCCAACTGGACATGGAGCGCCTGCTCAATCTCAAGCCCGACCTCATCCTGCTCTGGCCCGGCAGTGTCGGCCCGGCCCAGCGCGAGCAGTTGCAGCGCTTGAACATCCCCATTTACGTCGCCGACCCCCATAGCCTTGAACAGCTCACTACCCAGGTCCAGGCCATCGCCGAGCAATTGGGACGTGCTGATGCCGGGCGGCAGTTGGCCGCGCAGCTGCGCCAACGTCTGGCCGAACTGCGCCAGCGTTATCAGCGGGCGCAGCCGCTGCGGGTGTTCTATCAAGTGTGGAACCAGCCGCTGTACACCGTGGGCGGTGGGCAGATCATCAGTGATGCGCTGAGTGTATGCGGCGGGCGCAATGTGTTTGACGACCTCAAGTTACCCGCGCCGCAGGTGAGTATTGAGTCGGTATTGCAGCGTGATCCCGAGGTGATTCTTGTCGGTGATCAAGCGCAGATGGAAGCATGGAAAGCCTGGCCAATGATGGCGCCGCGAGTGCGATTAGTGCCGGATAAAGGCCTGGAGCGGCCTAGTGGGCAGATGGTGGAGGCGGTGGCGAGGTTGTGTCAGGTGATATCGCCAAGCCGCTGACACCGCTATCGCAGGCAAGCCAGCTCCCACCTTAAATTGTGTACGCGATCAAAATGTGGGAGCAAGCCCGCTCCCACATTTTAGTTCCGGTTTCTGCCGGAATATCGGGCTACAGGCCCAGCAGCGCCATGCGCTCGCGCACCGATGCTTCGATCCCGGCTTCGTCCAGCCCACACTCCGCCAGCATCTGCGCTGGCTTCGCATGTTCGACATACACGTCCGGCAAGCCCAGGTGCAGCACCGACTTGAGGATGTTCTGCCGCGCCAGGAACTCGCTGACCGCCGCACCGGCGCCGCCCATGATGGCGTTCTCTTCGATGGTCACCAGCAGTTCGTGGCTGCCGGCAATCTCGCGCACGAGAGCTTCATCCAGTGGCTTGACGAAACGCATGTCGACCACGGTGGCGTCGATCTTCTCGGCGACCTTCAAGGCTTCGGCCAATTGCACGCCAAACACCAGGAACGCCGTCTTGCTGCCTTGGCGACGCACGATGCCTTTGCCGATCTCGATAGGCGCAAGGTCCTTCTCGATCAGCGCATTCGGGCCATTGCCGCGTGGGTAACGCACGGCGGCCGGGCCGTTGTACAGGTGGCCGGTGCTGAGCATCTTGCGCAGTTCGTTCTCGTCGCTCGGCGTCATCACCAGCATGCCCGGGATGCAGCGCAGGTAGGAGAGATCGAAGCTGCCTGCGTGGGTCGGGCCGTCTTCGCCCACCAGGCCTGCACGGTCGATGGCGAACAATACGTCGAGGTTCTGCACCGCCACGTCATGCACCAACTGGTCATACCCGCGCTGCAGGAACGTGGAGTAGATCGCCACCACGGGCTTGGCACCTTCACAGGCCATGCCGGCCGCAAAGGTCACCGCGTGCTGTTCGGCAATCGCCACGTCGAAGTAACGCAGTGGGAAACGCTCGCTGAACGCCACCAGGTCGGAGCCTTCCTTCATCGCCGGGGTAATGCCCACCAGGCGCGGGTCGGCGGCGGCCATGTCGCACAGCCATTCGCCGAACACACCGGAATACTTCGGTCCGCTGGCTTTTTTCGGCGCAGCAGCGGGGGCGTCCACGGGTTCCAGTTTGGTGATGGCGTGGTAGCCAATCGGGTCGACTTCCGCCGGGGCGAAACCTTTGCCCTTTTTGGTGACGATATGCAGGAACTGCGGACCCTTGAGGTCACGCATGTTGCGTAGCGTGGCGATCAGGGTGGGCAGGTCGTGGCCGTCGATAGGGCCGATGTAGTTCCAACCCAGCTCTTCGAACAGGGTGCCGGGCACCAGCATGCCCTTGGCATATTCTTCGGTACGGCGGGCAATTTCCCACGCGCCAGGCAGACGCGAGAGCACCTTCTTGCTGCCTTCACGCATGCTGGCGTAGGTACGGCTGGAGAGGATTTTTGCCAGGTAATTGGACAGGCCACCGACATTGCGCGAGATCGACATGTCGTTGTCGTTGAGGATCACCAACATGTTGGCGTCCACTTCCGGCGCATGGTTCAGTGCTTCGAAGGCCATGCCGGCGGTCAGCGCGCCGTCACCGATCACCGCAATCGCCTTGCGATCACTGCCTTGCAGGCGGGCGGCAATCGCCATGCCCAGCGCTGCACTGATGGAGGTGCTGGAGTGTCCGACGCCAAAGGTGTCGTACTCGCTCTCGGAGCGGCGCGGGAAGGCGGCAATGCCGTCCTTTTGGCGTAGCGTGCCCATTTGCTCGCGACGACCTGTGAGGATCTTGTGCGGATACGCCTGATGGCCCACGTCCCACACCAGCCGGTCGTCCGGGGTGTCGAACACGTAATGCAGGGCGATAGTCAGCTCGATGACGCCCAGGCCGGCGCCGAAATGCCCACCGGTCTGGCCGACCGTGTAGAGCAATTCCAGGCGCAACTCATCGGCCAGGGTTTCCAGCTCGGCTTCACCCAGACGGCGCAGGCCGACCGGCGTGACAGCACGGTCGAGCAGGGGCGTGGACGGGCGCTTGCGGGGAATCTCTTGAAACGTCGTGGGCATCAGGCGAATCGTTATAGGTATAGAAGAGGCGGCAGTTTACCTCAAGCATTGCAAACTGCCCACGCAGAGCGCCGAACTTGGCTGATATGCGGCCGTAAAGGCCGCCGTTATCAGTGCCGGCGTTCGACGATATACCGCGCCAGGTCCCGCAGCGGCTCGGCCGCCGCGTCGAAAGGTCGCAGGGCGTCCAGGGCTTGGTCGCGCAGTTCAAAGGCGTACGCCTTGGCCGCGTCCAGCCCGAGCAATGCAGGATAAGTCGGTTTGTCCCGTGCGATATCGGCACCCTGGCGTTTGCCCAGGGTGGCGGTATCACTTTCCACGTCGAGAATGTCGTCCTGCACCTGGAAGGCCAGGCCGATGGCGCGGGAATAGGTATTCAGCGCGGCCAGCTGTGCAGCTTCGGCGCGGCCACTGGCCAGGGCGCCCAACTGCACGGCGGCTTCGATCAGCGCGCCGGTCTTGTGTCGGTGCATGTATTCCAGCGCCTGTTGATCAAGTTTTTGGCCGACCGATCCCAGGTCGATGGCCTGGCCGCCAACCATGCCGGCGGGGCCAGCAGCCACGGCTAGGGCGGTAACCATGCGCAGGCGAATCTCGGCGTTGACGCTGCTCAGCGTTGGGTCCAGCAGTGCGCCGAACGCCAGGCTTTGCAGGCCGTCACCGGCCAGAATTGCGCAGGCTTCATCAAAGGCTTTGTGGGTGGTGGGCTGGCCGCGACGCAAATCGTCGTCGTCCATCGCCGGCAAATCGTCATGCACCAGAGAATAAGCGTGGATCAACTCCACCGCGCACGCCGCACCATTGGCCTGCTCGGCCGGTGCGCCGAGCGCTTCGCACGCGGCATACGCCAACAATGGACGCACGCGCTTGCCGCCATTCATCACGCTGTAGCGCATGGCTTCGTAAAGACGCTTGAGTTCGGGGCTTGGCGCAACAAACAAGGGTTCCAACGCCGCATTGACCCGGGCTTGGCTACTGGCCTGATACGCGTCGATCATTCGGGTTGTTCCGCATCGAAAGGCTCTTCGGCCAATTCCCCGTCACGTTCCAGCAGCACCTGCACCTTCTGCTCCGCCTGCGCCAACGCGCTCTGGCAGTCGCGAGTCAGGCCGATGCCTTGCTCAAACGCTGTCAACGAGTCTTCCAGCGACAACTCGCCGTTCTCCAGACGCTCGACCAGGGTTTGCAGGTCGGCGAGGGATTGTTCGAAATCGAGTGCAACTTTTTTACGGGCCATGGCGGCTATTCCGGTAGACGGTAAACCGGCGGGACACTAGCAGACATGGGGATTCTGGGCAAATGAGCGGGGGTGGTCCAAGAAGAGCGTGAGCCGAATAAATGAGTTATTCGGCTCACAAAATGAGCCGATTGCTCACGCTATTCGGCTCACTACTCTTTCAGGCTTTGTTAAAAATCGTACTTGAAACCCGTCATCACATTACGCGGCGCCCCATAAACCCCGGCGCTGGTAGTGGTGAAGTATTCCTTGTCGAACACGTTGTTGAGGTTCACCGACGCCGAGAGGTTTGGGGTGATCTGGTAACGCGCCAACAGGTTAGCCACGGCGTAGCTGTCTTGGGTGTAGTACTTCAAATCGAAACCGGTTTTGCTCTGCCAATTGAATCCGCCGCCAACCGTCAGTTTGTCCAGCGGGCCGGACAGACGGTACGTGGTGAACATCTTGACGCTGTGGCGAGGGATTTGTGTGGCAATGCGCTGGTCATCCGCGTCGGTGCTGACGCTGTAGGTGTAACCCCCGGCGACGTTCCAACCCTGGGCCAGTTCGCCGTTGAGCTCCAGCTCCACGCCTTGGGTAGTGGTGCCTTGTACGGCTTTGTAGGCTTGGAAACTGGTGGGTGTCAGGTTATTGCCGTCAGGTTGCGACAGGTTGTCCTGCTCAAGTTTGAACAACGCCAGGCTGGCGTTGAGCATGTCGTCATTGAAGCTGCCCTTGACCCCGAGTTCATAGCCGGTGCCCTCAAGCGGCGCCAGGTAGGAACCGGTCACGGTCTGGTCGCTTTGTGGGCTGAAGATTTTGGTGTAGCTGGCGTACACCGACCAGATGTCGCTGAGGTCGTAGACGATCCCGCCGTACGGGATGAACACGCCGTTTTCTTCACGATTCAAATGGATGTCGTCGTAGCCTGCTGCGGTGTAGGTCACGTCGTCGGTTTGCTTCCAATTGATCAGGCGCCCGCCCAGGATCAGGCTGGTGGCGTCATTCAGATGCCAGCGTGAGGTGAGGTAGGCCGAGTACTGGTTTTCCTTGAAGTCCTCTTCGCCTTTTTTCTCGAAACTGGGCTTGGGCGCGCTGCCGTCCCAGTCGTAGACGGGCCCGATGCTGCCGTCGTAACCGCCGCGCATCCAACCGCCGTAGTCCGGCGCGTTGGTGTTGCGGATCTGCGATAGCTGCACGCCTGCGATCAGTTCATGTTCGCGCCCCAGCAGTTCAAAGGGGCCGGTGACATAGACGTCAATAGCGTTCTGCTTAGGGTTACCCTTGAATTTATTGGGCAACACGGCAGCGCCGAGTCCCGTGGCGGGGTCGATATCGCCGTACAGGTAGCTGATCGCCGAGTCGTATTGATTGTCGGTGTGGGTGAAGTCGAGCTTGGCGCTCCAGCCGTTATCGAACTGATGCTCCAGAGATGCGAAGTAACTTGTCTGGTCGTGGTCGTAGAACGACCAATCGGTGGCGGTGTTGAATGAGCGCTTGAAGTCTGTGCGCCCCCCGGCACTGTCGAACAGTGGAAAGCCGCTGCGAGGTGGCGCGTTGGTGTGCACGGTCTGGTAGCTGAAGCCCAGGGTCAAAAGGGTGCTTTCGCTCAGATCGAACTCACTGATGCCGTAGACCAGGTTGGTGTCCTGTTTATAGCGGTCGACCCAGGAGTGCTGGTTTTTGTAGTCCAGCACCATACGCCCGCGAATATTGCCGGCGTCGTTCAGCGGGCCGGAGACGTCCACCGACGTGCCGTAGCGATCCCAAGTGCCGGCTTCGCCGCTGATACTGGCTTGAGGCGTGGCGGTAGGGCGCTTGCGGATCAGGTTGATGGTGGCGGACGGTTGGCCCATGCCGCTGATCAGGCCGGTGGCACCGCGCACCACTTCAACCCGGTCATACATGGCGGTGTTCTGGGTGTAGTTGTCCATGCGCGACGAGGTTGGTACACCGTCGACCTCAAAGTTGCTGATAGCGAAACCGCGCGAATAGTAAGCGTCGGAGTCAGCGCCCTGGCCTTCGCGTACCACCGTGATACCGGATGTGGCCTCCATCGCGTCGGTCAGGTTCGACATCTTCTGGTCGGCGATGCGTTGTTGGGTGATCACCGTCACGGACTGCGGGGTTTCCTTGAGCGCAATGTTCAGCCGGTTTGAGCTGCTGGACGATTGCGTGGTGTAGGAACCGGTGCCTTCGGTGATGGAGCCGGGTGCCTTGCCGGAAATACTCACGGCCGACAGTTGCAGGGTGTCGCCGGTTGCAGCCGGGATATCGATCACGAAACTGCTAGCATTGGGCTGGCTGTAACGGGCGCGGGTGCCGCTGGTGAGGATGCTCAAAGCTTGCTGCGGCGTATGTTCGCCGCTTAATGGTGTGGAGCGCAGGCCGGCGGCTTGCGTCGCGTCATAGATGATTTGGTAGCCACTCTGTTGGGCGAACTGGTCCAACGCATCGGTCAACGATTGTGCTGCGATATTGAAATTCAAACGCTGACCGCTTGCCTCGCTCGCTGCAGGCGTTGCGGCCTGGGCAAACGACAGCGGCAAGCCGACGGCCATCAAGGTGACCGCCAGCGGTAAGAATTTGAACCGCGTGACCTGTGAATAGTGCATACATCCTCCCCCGAGTTACAAATGATAATGCTTCCTAAGTGCGGGGTAAGACGCAGCAGGCATCCAAATTACCGTGGGAGGCGTAAATAATTTTTCGAGGCAGTCAGCCGCGCACGATCAGCACTCGACGGGTGAGGGAGGTAGTGCGCAATTTCTGCGCACTGATCAACGCGTCGACGGCACTGTCGATTTGCTGGAGGTTGAAGCTGGCGCTGATAGGGCGTTGCGCGGCCTGGTCGTCGAGCCATATGACCCGGCCGCCCTGGTAGCGCATCAACTCGTCGAGGACGTCCCGCAGCGGCGCATTGCGCACCCGCAGTTGGCCGTCGCGCCACGCTAGCAGGCGGTCGGCGTCGACAGCGATAGGTGGCTGGATCTGGCCGTCAATGACCTTGAGTTGTTCACCCGGTTTCAGCGGTTGATGCTGCCCGCCGGCCATCACTTCGACCTGGCCGCGCAATAGCGTGACTTCATCCTGGTTCGACCCGTGGCTGACCGAAAACGCGGTGCCTAATACCTGAACCCGCGAGTTGCCAGCACGCACTACAAACGGTCGGCCATCGTGGCTCACGTCCAGAAACACCCGACCGCGCAGCAAGTTTACGCGGCGTTCATTGCTGTTGAGCGTGATATCGACGGCGCTGTCGCTGTCCAGATGCAGACGCGATCCGTCGGCCAGGGTGATGTCCTGCTGCCGCCCCGTGGCGGTGGCGTAATCACTGCCCCAGGTGGTCATCGGTGGCGTCAACAGCATCACCGTCGCGAAAGCCAGCACCAGGCAGGCCGCCGCTGCGTAGGTCGCCCGTCGCGACAGTGGGCGCCGCCGCTCAGTGCGCCGCACAGCGTGGGCTGGGCGCTCGAGCAATGTCCAGAGTGTCTCTACGTTCTGGTAGGCATTGGCATTGAGCGGTTCCGCGCGCCACAACTCAAACGCGTTGCGCTGTTGTGCGCTGACATTATCGCCACGTAGACGCGTCCACCAATCCAGCGCTTGCTGATCACGTTCGGACGGCGAGGGGTTTGGCTGATTGTTCATCGGGACTCGTTGGCGTGCAGGACAGCGGCGCAATGGGCCATGGCCTTGTTCAAATGCCGCTCCACTGCACGGGCATCCAGACCCAGGCGAATGGCGATCTCCTTGTAACTCAACTGCTCAACCCGAGCCAGCAGAAACACCTCACGGGTAGGCGAGGGTAGCCCATCAATCAAGCGCTGCAAATGCTCAAGGGTGTTTCCGGCAATCGCGCTATTCTGTGGGTCGGCGTCACCGGCCAACGCCTGCAGTTCCTGCTCATCGCTGACACCGCGTACGCGATTACGCCGAGCGTGGTCGATGCTCAGGTTGTTGGCGATCCGGTACAGGAAGGCGCGAACGTTGCCAATCTTGGCGACCTCGCTGTTCATCAGGCGAATGAACGCGTCCTGCAGCAGATCGTTAGCGGTTTCGCGGCAATTGACCCGGCGAGTGAGGTAGGCCAGGAGTTCACTACGATGCCGGCGGTAGAGCGGGCCGAGGTTGCGGTTGCCAGGGTCGTCGGACATGGCGGGGGCGCCGCTCTGGGAAGTAGGGGAGTGCGATGTTAGTGGTAATGAGAAGTTGTCGCAAGAACGTCAGGTATTCAAGGCGCATTGCCCATGTGCCGTTTTCAACTGTGCTTCAAACGCCTGCAATCCAGAATGCATCGTCTGCAAAAGGGCTATTTGGGTTCTGAAAATGGGGTTTTCAGGGTAGGGGGTGCTGTATGGGGGAGAGTCAAGTCACCACAAAAAGCCCGCTTTTCAGGGCAGGCTTATTGGGCGGCGCGCGTTGTTAGTCTTTGCGAGCCGTCAGCGCCGAATAACCATTCATCAAGTTGCGATAGTTCGGAATCCGCTGGGACAGCAAGTTACCCAGCCCTTCAATATCGTTGCGCCAGTCGCGATGCAGCTCACAGGCCACCGAGAACCAGTTCATCATCTGCGCGCCCGCTTGAGTCATACGACTCCATGCCGCCTGCTGCACCGTGGTGTTGAACGTACCCGACGCATCAGTCACCACAAACACGTCGAACCCTTCTGCCAACGCCGACAGTGTTGGGAACGCCACGCACACATCCGTGACCACACCCGCAATGATGATCTGCTTGCGGCCAGTGGCCTTGATCGCCTTGACGAAATCTTCGTTGTCCCACGCGTTGATCTGGCCAGGGCGAGCGATGTACGGCGCGTCTGGGAACATCTCTTTCAGCTCAGGAACCAGCGGGCCATTCGGGCCTTGTTCGAAGCTGGTGGTGAGGATGGTCGGTAGTTCGAAGAACTTGGCCAGGTCCGCCAGGGCGAGCACGTTGTTCTTGAACTCGTTGGGGGAGAAGTCCTGGACCAGGGAGATCAGGCCGGTTTGGTGGTCGACCAGCAGGACTACGGCGTCGTCTTTGTTGAGGCGGTTGTAGGTTGGAGTGCTCATGGTTGAATCCTTTTTTGTTTAGGTTGGTTGGGCGTTGTGTTCAACATGGGCATAGGTTAATGGTGGGTTGGAGTGGGATAAATCAGGCGGGGCGAGTCTTACTGTCAACCAAGGAGAGACAATAAGGGTTTGCGGTTTGTGCCGCAGCTTGTTGCATGGTCAAAGGAGGGTGAATTGAGGTGCGTCAGAGGGGAGTGGGGTGCCAGTGCTTGTTTTTCAAGCATTAAAAAGCCGGCTTGTGGCCGGCTTCTCGGGGACTGCTTCAGCTTGTTTTTGACAAGCCTCACCAGCCTTCAAATCGCTCAGCCCACGTTGCGTCAGGCTGAATAAAAGGGGCATCAGCGGGAACTCCTCCGCATCGCCGAGCAGGGAGAATAGCGCTAAGCCACCCCTGCCAAATGTGCGGCGCATGATACCCACATTCACCTCAAATGCCCACCTCCGGATCCGATTTAGAGCCTTCCCAGCCCAATAGATGCTCATCCAGTGGGACGGGTGGGCGGCGGTTATTCAGTGTGGACCACCAGAACACCCAGCCCACGATCTGGACGCTCTGTTCGAAGCGCTCTTCGTGTGTCAGGTACTCATCCGGGTGTTCGCTGGCGTTCTGGCTGCGCAGGCGCAAGCCACCTCCCGGGCGGTTGTAGAGGTACTTGATGCGCAACATGCCGTCGTGTTCAACGGCATAGATTTCACCGTCGATGATTTGGGTGCGGCCTCGGTCTATGGCGAGGGTGGAGCCTTGTTGGATGATGTCGATCATGCTGTTGTCGACCATGTAGGCGCCCAGTGCACGGTCGGGGTTTACGTTAAGGGTTTCGAATGTGTGCCTAGAGACGCGGATGCGCTCGGCTGAGGTGAACGTGAAGTGGAGGGGGATCTCCACGTCTATTTTTTCCGGGTGACAGGCCGGGCCTGTGAGGTATTTGCCGCTTTCTTCGCGGGTGGGGAGTCCTTTCCTGGTATCAGGGCCTTCCAACATGAAGTTGGCCGGTGGGTGTTTGGGACCTTCGCCGGTGCGTAGCCAACGACTGGAGATACACAGTAGTTCTGCGATCTCATTGAGTCGGCCCATGGGTACACCGCGTTTGAACCAGTTATTCACGTGTTGAGGCGTGACACCGCGGTTCTTGGCGAAGTCGGAGGCGGAAAGATGAACTTCCCTTAGTAGCGCTTTTAAACGATCACCTGATGTATTCATAAACGCAGAGTTTACTGGCCGGAAAAACAAATCAAATAAACTATGCGTTGAATTGCGCGCGTAGGTTTTTGCTGGGTTGTGGCCTGATTTTTCAACTTTCTTGAATGAATAAACATTTAATGCTGTTAGTTGAACTTGGTGTTTAATTTTCCCATAAAAAAGCCCCGAATAATCGGGGCTCTCTTTTATTGCCGAGGCAATGAGTAGCAAGTATCAGCCTTTGTAGGCAGCCACCGACTTCAGGATCTCGGCACGGGCGGCGTCTGCGTTACCCCAACCGTCGATCTTCACCCATTTGCCTTTTTCGAGGTCTTTGTAGTTCTCGAAGAAGTGCTTGATCTGTTCCAGCAGCAGTGGCGGCAGGTCGGTGTATTCCTTCACGTCCACGTACAGCTGCGACAGCTTGTCGTGAGGTACCGCGATAACTTTGGCATCGCCGCCGCCGTCGTCGGTCATGTTCAGGATGCCGACTGGACGGGCGCGGATAACCGAACCTGGGGTAACCGGGTAAGGGGTTACAACCAGCACGTCGAGGGGGTCACCGTCGTCTGCCAGGGTGTTAGGGATGAAACCGTAGTTGGCCGGGTAGAACATCGGGGTGGCCATGAAACGGTCAACGAACAGGCAGTCGCTGTCTTTGTCGATTTCGTATTTGATCGGCGCGTGGTTGGCCGGAATCTCGATGGCGACGTAGATGTCGTTCGGCAGGTCTTTGCCAGCCGGAATCTTGCTGTAGCTCATTGGGCGTTGCCCCCGTTAATTGGCCAAGAAACTTGGCCGGATTGGCCTAAAAGTGGCGGCGATTATAGGCACATTCCGCCGCCGATGCCATGCGCCAGACGTCGTACGGTTATTCGCCTTGCGGCTGATAACGCGGGTCGTGCGCCTGCAGTTGGTTCAGGCGGGCCAGAGGATCCTGGCGATAAAAGAGGCTGAGCTGGGCGTACACCTGTGGATAACTATTGACCAGTAAATCCGGGGCGCTGAAAAAATATTCGCTGGTGACCGCAAAGAATTCCGCCGGGTTTTCGGCGGCGTAGGGGTCTATCTCCGTCTCGGCATCCGGGTTGGCGTCCAGTTGGCGATTGAGGTCGTCGTAGGCGCCTTGCATTACGCTGGCCCAGTCTTGCACGCGCATGTCGTGGTGCAGCGGCGGCAGGCCATTGGCGTCACCGTTGAGCATGTCGAGCTTGTGCGCCAGTTCGTGGATAACCAGGTTGTAGCCTTCCCACTGGCCGCTTGCCAGCACGCCGGGCCACGCGAGAATCACCGGACCTTGTTGCCAGGCTTCGCCGCTGTGTTCGCCGTCCCATTCGTGCTCGATGCCGCTGCTGTCGCGGTGGCGCTGGGGGCTTAGGAAGTCGTCGGGGTACAGCACGATTTCGTGGAAGCCCTGGTACCAATCTAGGTCGCCCAGATTCATCAGCGGCAACTGTGCCTGGGCGGCGAGCAGCACGCGTTGTTCCTGGTGCAGTTCGACGCCGGGCAAAGCGGTGAGGTGCTTTTGATCGAGGAACACCACGCAGGCTTCACGCAGCCACTGGTCCTGCTCGGCGCTGATGCCGTCGAGGAACGTCAGGTGGTGGCGCACCCGTTGCCAGGTGTCATCGGCAATCGGGTGCTTGGCCAGCAGGCGCCGGCGACGCCAGGCGCTGAGGGACCACATCGCGGTTTACTGCGGCTTGGCTTCGGAGGAGGTGCGGCCAAAGCGGCTGCGGAATACGCCAATGATCATCGGCACCAGCGACAGCAGGATGATAAACACCACCAGCAGTGACAGGTTTTTCTTGATGAATGGCACGTTACCGAAGAAGTAACCCAGGGTCACCAGGCCGCCAACCCAAAGAATGGTGCCGAACACGCTGAACCCGAAAAAGCGCGGGTAAGGCATTTTGGCGATGCCAGCAACAAAGGGTGCGAACGTGCGCAGGATCGGCAGGAAGCGCGCCAGGGTGACGGTTTTGCCGCCGTGCTTGTCGTAGAAGTCGTGGGTTTTTTGCAGGTAGTCGCGGCGGAAGATTTTTGAGTTCGGGTTGCTGAACAAGCGCTCTCCGGCTGTTCGCCCGATGACGTAGTTGGTGCTGTCGCCGAGTATTGCCGCCAGCATCAACAGGCCGCCCAGCAAGACCGGATCCATGCCCCCGCCTGCGGCCACGGCGCCGGCGATGAACAGCAACGAATCACCCGGCAGGAACGGCATGACCACCAGGCCGGTTTCACAAAAAATAACCAGGAACAGAATGGCGTAGATCCACGGACCGTAATTGGTAACCAGCAGGTCGAGGTACACGTCGAGATGCAGGATAAGGTCGAGCGGGTTGAAATCCATGGATGGCACCTGTGTGGATGGCCCGGCTCAGCAGGCCTGTGCGGAAGCTCGGGTGAAGAAGGCTACAAGTGTATGCCGCATTTCTTACAACCCTGAAAGGTCCGCATTATACGGATTGAGAGGTGAAAAGCGTGTTGGTTTTGTAGCGAGGGATGTCGCAAAAATGCGGCATAGATGTTCTGTCGACCGTCGCAGGTCCAAATGTGGGAGCGGGCTTGCCCGCGATGGCGCAGTGTCAGTTACAAATGGTCTGACTGAACCGCCGCTATCGCGGGCAAGCCCGCTCCCACACGGGGTTTGTGGTGTTTTGATTTCAGTCTTCGCTAATCGGCAACACGTAGTTCTTGAACTCCGTATCCTCACGAAACCCGATCGACTCATAGGTCTTCTGCGCCACTTCGTTGTCACTGCTGGTCGATACCCGCAGCCGCACCGCGTGGGTTTCCTTGGCCATTTTCTTCGCAGTGCGCATCAGGTTATCCGCCACCAATTGCCGGCGAGCGTCTTCGGCCACATAGATGTCGTTGAGGATCCACACACGCTTGAGCGACAGCGAGGAAAAGCTCGGGTACAGCTGGCAGAAACCCAGCAGTTTCTTGTCATCGTCATCCGCCAGTGCCAGGTAGATCACCGACTCCTTGCGGCGCAGGCGTTTTTCCAGGAAGGCCCGTGATGAGTCCGGGAAGGGCAAGGCCCCGTAGAACTCGCGGTATTTGACAAACAAGGGGGTCAGCAGGTCCAGGTGTTCCAGGGTCGCTTGAGTAATCCGCATGTCAGGCCTCAACTTCCAAATGGGGGATGACCACACAAGCGGCCGTGACTCGATGCTGCCTAAAGGCGCGAAAAAGCGCAATCATGCAGCGATCAGTCATTCGGTGAGCTGAGCAGGAAATTCCCTTTCATCAGGTCCGGATCATCGGATTCGATCGTCTGAACCTGCGCCTCATCCTTGAGATTGACCCCCGACAGCTGCCGACGACACGCCTCTCGCATCAAGTACAGCAAACGATGGGCCGCCATGCCATAACTCAAGCCTTCCAAACGCACATTGGAGATGCAGTTGCGATAGGCATCGGTGAGGCCAACCTTGGGGTTGTAGGTGAAATACAGCCCCAGACTGTCCGGCGAACTGAGCCCCGGCCGTTCGCCGATCAGGATCACGGTCATCTTGGCGCCGAGCAATTGCCCGATTTCGTCCGCCACGGCCACGCGGCCTTGTTCCACCAGCATCACCGGTGACAGCGACCAACCGTCTGCGTTGCTCTGTTCCTCCAGGCGCGTCAGGAACGGCAGGGTGTGCTTATGCACCGCCAAGGCCGACAGGCCGTCAGCCACCACGACCGCCAAGTCCACACCGCCAGGTTTGGCCGAAGCGTGATCGCGCAGCAATTGGGCCGACTCATCACTCAGGCGCCGCCCCAGGTCGGGGCGTTGCAGGTACATATGACGGTCCGTCGCGGCACTGTGCAGCAACAGACTCTCGCGGCCCCGCTCGGCCAGTTGGCTGCTGAGACCCGCAGGGTCGAACGGCAGGTGCACCGCGTCGCGTGCCTGGGCGTGGGCGAACTGGAAGTCCAGTTGCGCATTGGTGGGAATGCTGGTGCCGGTGCGGCCCAGGGCAATGCGCGCCGGGGTCAGGCGACGCAATTCCAGCCATGGGTTGTCAGGTAGGTCGAGTTGCACGGGCGGCTCCTTCATCCCAATTGCGCCAAGGCTTGGCGAAATGCCGGTGGCAGGCTGCTGCCGAAGTGCACCTTGCCGTCGGCTTGCGTGAAGATGCCCATTTTCGCCAGCCATTGTTCAAACTCGGGTGCGGGCTTCAAACCCAATGTTTGTCGGGCGTACAAGGCATCGTGGAACGAGGTGGTCTGGTAGTTGAGCATGATGTCGTCGGAGCCGGGGATGCCCATGATGAAGTTGATCCCGGCCACGCCGAGCAAGGTCAGCAGGGTGTCCATGTCGTCCTGGTCGGCTTCGGCATGGTTGGTGTAGCAGATGTCGCAGCCCATCGGCACACCCAGCAACTTGCCGCAGAAGTGGTCTTCAAGGCCGGCGCGGATGATCTGTTTGCCGTTGTACAGGTACTCGGGGCCGATAAAGCCCACAACAGTGTTCACCAGGAACGGCTTGAAGTGCCGGGCGACTGCATAGGCGCGGGTTTCGCAGGTTTGCTGGTCGACGCCAAAATGCGCGTTGGCCGACAAGGCGCTGCCCTGGCCGGTTTCGAAATACATCAAGTTCTGGCCCAGGGTCCCACGGTTAAGGCTCAGTCCCGCCTCGTAACCTTCCTGCAGGACGTTCAGGTTGATGCCGAAACTGGCGTTGGCCGCCTCGGTGCCGGCAATCGACTGGAACACCAGGTCCAACGGCACGCCACGGTTGATCGCTTCGATAGAAGTGGTGACGTGGGTCAGCACACAGGCCTGGGTCGGGATTTCGTAGCGCTGGATGATCGCATCGAGCATTTCCAGCATCGCGCAGATCGAGGCGATGCTGTCGGTGGCTGGGTTGATGCCGATCATGGCGTCGCCATTGCCATACAGCAGGCCGTCGAGAATGCTCGCGGCGATCCCGGCCGGTTCGTCCGTGGGGTGGTTGGGTTGCAAGCGCGTGGATAAGCGCCCACGCAGGCCCATGGTGCCGCGAAATTGCGTGACCACGCGGATCTTTTGCGCCACCAGCACCAAGTCCTGCACGCGCATGATCTTGGAGACGGCAGCGGCCATTTCGGGTGTCAGACCTGGCGCTAGCGCCCGTAGGCTGTGTTCATCGGCCGCATCGCTGAGCAGCCAGTCGCGCAGGCCGCCCACGGTCAGGTGGCTGACCACGGCAAACGCCTGCTTGTCGTGGGTGTCGATGATCAGCCGGGTGACTTCATCGCTTTCATAAGGGATGAGCGCTTCCTCAAGAAAGTGCTTGAGCGGGATATTCGCCAGCGCCATCTGCGCGGCCACCCGTTCGCCGTCGTTCTGCGCGGCGACACCGGCGAGGAAATCCCCGGAACGTGCGGGGCTGGCCTTGGCCATCACGTCCTTGAGGCTGTCGAAGCGGTAGGTGTGTGCACCCACCGCGTGGGAAAAGCTTGCCATACAGTGTCTCCTTGACGACGCAAGCAACGGCCTGCGTCGAGGTTTTCGGCATTTCAGTGCAAGGCGGCCTCTGCGGCCTGGATCGCCGCGAATTCCTCTTCAGGCGTGCCTGCTACCAAGTGATGCCGGCTGTAGAAAGCAAAGTAAGCAATTAATACTCCATAGATGATCGCCGCGCCAATCACCACGCGCGGGTCCACCAAAAAGCCCGCCACCACGGCCACGCAGGCCAGTACCAAGGCAATCCCGGAGGTGAAGATGCCGCCCGGCGTACGGTACGGACGGTCCATTTTGGGGCGTCGGATGCGCAAGGTGATGTGCGCGGCCATCATCAGCACGTAGGAAATCGTCGCGCCAAACACCGCCACCAGAATCAGCAAGTCGCCCTGACCGGTCAGCGACAGGCCAAAACCGATGATGCCGGGGATCACCAACGCCAGCACGGGAGCCTTGCTTTTGTTGGTCTGGGACAATTTACGCGGCAGGTAGCCCGCGCGGGACAGTGCAAAGATCTGCCGTGAATAGGCATAGATGATCGAGAAAAAGCTCGCGATCAGCCCGGCCAGGCCTACCAGGTTGACGAAACTGCCCATCCACGTTGAGCCGCCGTAGGACAACGCCAGCGCTTCCACCAACGGGTTGCCGGACTTGATCAGTGCGTAAGTGCCGGCGCCGCCCGGTGCAATCACCAGAATCAGCAGGGCAAAACTGGTCAGCACCACAATGGCGCCGATCAGGCCACGAGGCAGGTCGCGTTTTGGGTTCTTGGTTTCTTCGGCGGCCAGGGGCACGCCCTCTACCGCCAGGAAAAACCAGATGGCGTAGGGAATTGCCGCCCATACGCCGACGTAGCCGAACGGCAGAAAGGTGCTGGCGCCCTTGGCCTCAGTCACCGGAATGTCCAGCAAGTTGGCGACATTGAAGTGCGGCACCATCGCCACCAGGAACACGCCCAGGGCAATGGCGGCGACGGCGGTGATCACAAACATCAGCTTCAGCGCTTCACCGACGCCAAAGATATGGATGCCGATAAAGATGATGTAGAACGCCAGGTAAATCATCCAGCCGCCGATGCCGAATAGGGACTCGCAGTAGGCGCCGATAAACACCGCGATGGCAGCGGGGGCGATGGCGTATTCGATCAGGATCGCGGTGCCCGTGAGGAATCCGCCCCAAGGCCCAAAGGCGCTGCGGGCAAAGCCGTAACCGCCGCCTGCAGTGGGGATCATGGAAGACAGTTCGGCCAACGAAAAACACATGCACAAGTACATGGTGGCCATCAGCAAAGTGGCAAGGAACATACCGCCCCAGCCGCCTTGGGCCAGGCCGAAGTTCCAGCCGGCGTAGTCGCCAGAGATTACATAGGCGACGCCAAGGCCCACTAACAGCACCCAGCCGGCGGCGCCTTTTTTAAGTTCGCGTTGTTGGAAGTATTGGGAGTCGACTTTTTCGAAGTCGACGGAAGATCCAGTCGGTTCGCTAGGCATGGGGAAGTACCGTCCGTTGTTATTGTTTTAAGTCGGCATCTTTGTGCCGAATGAAATTCGCAAGTACTTATGGACATCTAAGTGTGGGAGCGGGTGTTAGTTAGAAAAAGCCCAGCGGATTAATGTCGTAGCTCACCAACAAGTTTTTAGTCTGCTGGTAATGATCCAACATCATCTTGTGCGTCTCACGACCCACACCGGACTTCTTGTAACCACCGAACGCGGCATGCGCTGGGTACAGGTGGTAGCAGTTGGTCCACACGCGGCCCGCCTTGATCGCCCGGCCCATGCGATAGGCACGGTTGATATCACGGGTCCATACGCCGGCACCCAGGCCGAACTCGGTGTCGTTGGCAATCGCCAGGGCTTCAGCTTCGTCCTTGAAGGTGGTGATGCTCACTACCGGGCCGAAGATTTCTTCTTGGAACACGCGCATTTCGTTGGTGCCCTTGAGCAGGGTCGGCTGGATGTAATAACCGCCAGCCATATCGCCTTCGAGCTTTTCGACCTTGCCGCCGGTGAGCAGTTGCGCGCCTTCGCCTTTGGCGATTTCCAGGTAGGACAGGATCTTATCGAACTGTTGCTCGGACGCCTGGGCGCCGACCATGGTGTCGGTGTCCAGCGGGTCGCCGCGTTTGATCGACTCGATCTTCTTCATCACCACTTTCATGAAGTCGTCGTAGATCGACTCTTCCACCAGGGCACGGGAAGGGCAGGTGCACACTTCGCCCTGGTTGAAGAACGCCAGCACCAGGCCTTCGGCAGCTTTCTCGATAAAGGTCGGTTCGGCCTTCATGATGTCGGCGAAGAAGATGTTCGGCGACTTGCCGCCCAACTCCACGGTGGACGGAATAATGTTCTCCGCCGCCGCGTGCATGATGTGCGAGCCCACTGGCGTCGAGCCGGTAAAGGCGATCTTGGCGATACGCTTGCTGGTGGCCAGCGCTTCGCCGGCTTCTTTGCCGAAACCTTGCACCACGTTCAGCACGCCCGGTGGCAACAGGTCGCCGATGACTTCCAGCAGCACGGTGATGCCCAGCGGCGTTTGTTCGGCGGGCTTCAGCACCACGCAGTTACCGGCGGCCAGGGCCGGTGCGAGTTTCCACGCAGCCATCAGAATCGGGAAGTTCCACGGAATGATCTGGCCGACCACACCCAGGGGTTCGTGGAAGTGATAGGACGCGGTGTGTTCGTTGATTTCGGCGCTGGTGCCTTCCTGGGCACGGATGCAGCCGGCGAAGTAGCGGAAGTGGTCGGCGGCCAGTGGGATGTCGGCGTTCAGGGTTTCACGCACGGCCTTGCCGTTGTCCCAGGTCTCGGTGATGGCCAGCAGTTCGAGGTTCTGTTCGATACGGTCGGCGATTTTCAGCAGGACCAGCGAGCGGTCCTGCGCCGAGGTCTTGCCCCAGGCGTCTGCGGCGGCGTGGGCGGCGTCCAGCGCCTTGTCGATGTCTTTGGCAGTGGAGCGCGGGAATTCGGCGATAGCCTTGCCGTTGACCGGCGAGGTGTTGGTGAAATAGTTGCCATCGACCGGCGCAACGAATTCGCCACCGATGTAGTTGCCGTATTTGGCCTTGAACGAAACGATGGCGCCTTCAGTACCGGGGTGTGCGTAACGCATGGTGGGTATCTCCTGGCTCTTATGTTTATTGGGAGTGCAGCGCGGCAAGCGCATATAAAGCGTAGAGCAAAGGTTGGGCCACTGCTTTGGGGCCCAGTGAAATCAAGGGGTTGGGCTTTGTTGCAAAGCGTTGCTGTGGCAGGTCTGACACAGGCGGTGTGACAGTTTGTGCCATAAACGAGACAGCCTGTGACCGGTGGGTCTGGCCGGGATTGCATCTGTCGGATGCCTGGGGGATGCTGGGGGTTCTCACGCAGGGAGAATAATAAGAAATGCACAACGATCATTTCAGTCGCCATGCCCAGCAGGTCCTCACTGTGGCTCATGGCCGCGACCCATCGAGTGACCCATCTATCGCCCGCTCCTGGCTGCGTTGCCTGGAGGACTACCACCTAGATCCTGCGCAAACCATTGCCCCCACCGTGCTCGAGCATGGTCGTCTGTTAGAAAGCCGCGAGCGCCTGCAACAAGTGCTGCACATCGCCGGCAGCGAAATGAACAGCCTGCACCAACAACTGTCCGGCGCAGGCCACGCGGTACTGCTCACCGATGCCCGTGGCGTGATCCTCAACTGTGTTACCGCGCCTTCCGAGCGCAAGATCTTCGAGCGCGCCGGGTTGTGGCTGGGCGCCGATTGGAGTGAGGCATGCGAGGGCACCAACGGCATCGGCACCTGCCTGGTGGAGCGCCAGTCCCTGACCATTCATCGCGATGAGCATTTTCGCGGGCGCCATACCGGGCTGACGTGTTCGGCGAGCCCGGTGTTCGACCCTCATGGCGACTTGCTGGCAGTGTTGGACGTGTCTTCGGCGCGCGAAGCGGTGTCGCGCCAGAGCCAGTTCCACACCATGGCGCTGGTGAACCTGTCGGCGAAGATGATAGAGAGTTGCTACTTCTTGCGTCACTTTGAAAACCACTGGCTGCTGCGTTTTCACCTGCAGGCAGAGTCGGTGGGCCTGTTCAGCGAAGGCCTGCTGGCGTTCGATGGCGAAGGGCGTATTTGTGCGGTGAACCAGAGCGCGCTGAACCTGTTGGGGCAAATGCGCGGCGGTTTGCTCGGGCAGCCGGTGGAGGCGTTTTTCGAATGCTCGCTGGACCAATTGCTCGGCCGCGCCAGCGCCAATGCCACTGCCAGTTGGCCGCTGCGCACCCGTGATGGCCGCCAGCTGTTCGCCGCCTTGCGGGGCCAGGCGCGTAGCGTTCCCGCCGCCATCGCCAAACCGGTTGCGGTGGAACGGCCGCGCCTGCCCGGCATCTGCTTGGGCGACCCGGCGCTGCAACAGGGGTTCAGCAAGGCGCTACGGGTATTCGAGCGCGATGTGCCGTTGCTGATCAACGGCGAAACCGGCTCCGGCAAAGAGGCGTTCGCCAAAGCCGTGCACCTGGCCAGCCAGCGCGCCGACAAGGCGTTCGTCGCGCTCAACTGCGCGGCCATCCCAGAGAGCTTGATTGAGAGTGAACTGTTCGGCTATCGCGGCGGCAGCTTCACCGGCGCCCGCAAGGAAGGCATGCAAGGCAAATTGCAGCAGGCCGACGGTGGCACCTTGTTCCTCGATGAAATCGGCGATATGCCCCTGGCCCTGCAAACCCGTCTATTAAGGGTGTTGGAGGATCGCTTGGTAGTGCCCATCGGCGGTGAGCCCCAGGCGGTCAACGTCAGAATTATCAGCGCTACCCACCGCAATTTGCTGGAACGCGTGCAGGACGGCAGCTTTCGCGAGGACCTGTACTACCGACTCAATGGCTTGGAAGTCGGGTTGCCGCCCTTGCGCGAGCGCAGTGATAAATCCCAATTGCTGGACTTTCTGCTGGCACAGGAGGCCAACGGCGAGACCGTCTCCCTTGATCCGGCGGCGCGTGGCGCACTGCTGGCATTTGCCTGGCCTGGGAATGTGCGCCAACTGCGCACGGTACTGCGCACGCTGGTGGCGTTGTGCGATGAAGGGCGTATAGCGTTGCACGATTTGCCCGCGCTGATCCGCCAGTCTCGGCCGGCAGCCAACAGTGACGCCAAACCGCCGGAGTCGCCGCTGGACGATGCCGAGCGTTTGGCTCTGCTTGCGGTGCTGGAGCAACAACGCTGGCATATGAGCCACACGGCGGAGCAGTTGGGCGTGAGCCGCAACACGCTGTATCGCAAGCT
Organism: Pseudomonas sp. PGPPP1; assembly: GCF_002255865.1. Lineage (NCBI taxonomy): Bacteria > Pseudomonadati > Pseudomonadota > Gammaproteobacteria > Pseudomonadales > Pseudomonadaceae > Pseudomonas > Pseudomonas sp. PGPPP1. Next base: position 59,723 of record NZ_NKIG01000004.1, read on the forward strand.
GCGCAGACACGGCATCGCACGTCACGCCTTCAGCTAAAGGGTGCGATTTTCGCCCCCCTGCGCTAACCTGCCTCGATGTTTTACGAGGTCGACTATGCACATTCATATTCTCGGTATTTGCGGCACGTTCATGGGCTCGATGGCGGTTTTGGCCAAAGAACTCGGTCACCATGTGACGGGCTCGGACGCCAACGTTTACCCGCCGATGAGCACGCAGCTCCAGGCTCAGGGCATTGAACTGACCCAGGGCTACGACCCGTCGCAGTTCGACCCGGTCCCGGACCTGGTGGTGATCGGCAATGCCATGGTGCGTGGTAACCCCGCGGTCGAATACGTACTCAACAAAGGTTTGCCTTATGTGTCTGGCCCGCAATGGCTGGCGGACCATGTGCTGCAAGGCCGCTGGGTGCTGGCGGTTGCTGGCACCCACGGCAAGACCACCACCAGCAGCATGCTGGCCTGGGTGCTGGAACATGCCGGCATGAGCCCGGGTTTCCTGATCGGCGGTGTGCCGCAGAACTTCTCGGTCTCAGCGCGTCTGGGCGATACGCCGTTCTTTGTGATCGAGGCGGATGAATACGACAGCGCCTTCTTCGACAAGCGTTCCAAGTTCGTTCACTACCGTCCGCGCACCGCGATCCTGAACAACCTTGAGTTCGATCACGCTGACATCTTCCCCGACTTGCCTGCCATTGAACGCCAGTTCCACCATTTGGTGCGCACCATTCCGAGCGAAGGCCTGGTCATTCACCCGACCACTGAGCCCGCCTTGCAACGCGTGATCGAGATGGGCTGCTGGACCCCGGTGCAAACCACCGGCACGGGTGGGCAGTGGCAGATCAAGTTGCTCAGCGAAGACGGTTCCAAATTTGAAGTGCTGTTTGAGGGCGAAGCCCAAGGCATCGTCGATTGGGACATGACCGGCCAGCACAACGTTGCCAATGCCTTGGTCACTCTGGCCGCCGCACGGCATGTGGGCGTGGTGCCGTCGATGGGCATTGCCGCGTTGAGCGCGTTCAAGAGTGTGAAGCGGCGCATGGAAAAGGTCGCCGATGTGAACGGGATTACCATCTACGACGACTTTGCCCACCACCCAACCGCGATTGCTACTACGTTGGATGGGTTGCGCAAGCGCGTGGGCGATGCGCCGATCATTGCGATTGTCGAGCCGCGTTCCAACTCCATGAAGCTCGGTGCCCATCGCGATGGCCTGCCGGAAAGTGTCAACGATGCCGATCAGGTGGTCTGGTATGCGCCGGCCAACCTGGGCTGGGACCTGCCTGGGATTGCGGCGTTGTGCACCATTCCGTCCAAGGTCTGCGACTCTATCGACGGCATCATCGAACACGTCAAGCAACAGGCCAAGCCTGGCACCCACGTAGTCGTGATGAGCAACGGCGGCTTCGGCGGCCTGCACGGCAAACTGGCCGAGGCGCTGAAATGAGCGGCCCGGAGCGCGTCACCCTGGCGATGACCGGCGCATCGGGCGCGCCTTATGGCCTGCGCCTGCTGGATTGCCTGGTGCGCGAAGAGCGCGAAGTGCACTTCCTGATTTCCAAGGCCGCGCAGTTGGTGATGGCCACCGAGACCGACGTGGCGCTGCCGGCCAAGGTGCAGATGATGCAGGCGTTCCTCACCGAGTACACCGGTGCGGCGGCGGGGCAGATCAAGGTTTACGGCAAAGAGGATTGGATGTCACCGGTCGCCTCGGGCTCGGGCGCGCCGGCGGCGATGGTGGTGGTGCCGTGTTCTACCGGCACGTTGTCGGCGATTGCTACCGGCGCCTGCAATAACCTGATCGAGCGTGCGGCCGACGTGACCTTGAAGGAGCGCCGCCAACTGATCCTGGTGCCGCGCGAAGCGCCGTATTCGAGCATTCACCTGGAGCACATGCTCAAGTTGTCGAACATGGGCGTGACGATCCTGCCGGCTTCGCCGGGGTTCTATCACCAGCCGCAGACCATCGATGACCTGGTGGACTTTGTGGTGGCGCGCATTCTCAACCTGCTCAATATCCCCCAGGACATGCTGCCGCGCTGGGGCGAGCACCATTTGAGCAGTGATGAATAAAGTCCTGTTGATGCTGCTGGCGCTGCAACTGGCAGGTTGTGCCACTGCGCGTACGCTGGATGCGGCGCAGCCGGGCGCGCCGGTGGTGTACGCGGGTACGCGGCTGGATTTGTATGCGATAAATGGTGGCTGCTGCGCCAAGGACCGTTTTGGCGCCGAGGCCCCGAGTTATCCCCATGTGGACCTGCCGGCCAGTGCATTGCTCGACACGCTGCTGTTGCCGTTGTCGGTGTTGACGGTGCTTGGGGTCGGGTTTAACGCGACGGGTGGGCTGTAGCGACGGTGTTGTCTGGGCTGGCCTCATCGCAGGCAAGCCAGCTCCCACATTTGATCGGGTTCACACAGGTCAAATGTGGGAGCCGGGCTTGCCCGCGATGGGGCCCTCTCGATCACTGAAAATCTATTTGCCGAGCTTACGCAACTCGTCCGATTCCACCACCCGCACCCCATCTTGCTCTTCCAGCGCCAGGCGCCACATGGCTCGGGCCAGTTCGCACACTTCAATGCCACGGTACTTGCCGGGAATCAGTTTCGACAGTGGCCCGGCCAGTTGTTCGGCGAGGCGCGGTTCAAGCCGTTCGCCGAGCAGCAGGGAAGGTCGAACGATGGTCAGTTGCGGCCAGTCCTGAGCCTTGAGCGCCTGTTCCATTTCGCCTTTGACGCGGTTGTAGAAGATCGAGGATTTCGGGTCGGCGCCAATCGCGCTGATCACGATCAGGTGGCGTGCGCCCATTTCCCGCGCGCGCTTGGCGAAGGCCACGACCATGTCCAGGTCGACGGCACGGAACGCCGCTTCCGAGCCCGCTTGTTTGATGGTGGTCCCGAGGCAGCAGAAGGCAATATCCACTCGCCCACTCAGTTGCGGCAGGAACACTGCCGGGTCCCCCACCGGGTTTTCCAGGTGCGGGTGTTCGGCCAATGGCTTGCGGCTAGGCGCCAGTACGCGAGTCACCGTTGGTTCGTTGAGCAGGCGGTCGAGCAGGTGTTCGCCGGTCAGGCCGGAGGCGCCAGCGAGCAGGATGTGCTGCGGTGTCAGGTACATGGTGTTTCCCCCTTGTTACACGTTACAGCTTAGTTGCCTTTGGCTTCCTTGCTATTCATTGAGACGCTTTCGAGCGCCTTTCGTGCCTGCTGCTTGCGTAATAATTGCCAATGGGCGATCACACCCTTAGGGGCCCAGATTTGCGGCTCGGAGGCTTCGAAGTTGTCCGCCTGTTCGCGTTCGGCCACGTGCAGTTGCGCCAGTTTGAAGGCTTGCTGCAGGTCGTCGGTCTGGTTGAAGGCTTGGGCGAAGAGGGCGTCGCCGAAGTAGGTAAAGTCAGCTTCCTCGGAGCAACCGAAGGACACACGGTCAGCGCGGGAAGCGGTCATGATCAGGGTGTGTTCGTCCTTGAGCGCCGGGATAAAACCGCCAGAGTAGCAGGCGGAAATCACGATGATCTTGTCGCGGTTTTTCAGCGGCGCTAGCACGGCAGCCAGTTCGTCGGCGGGCAGGTCGGCCAGCTCCATGCGCGGCTGGTCCAGCACCAGTTCGTGTTCGTGGGTGCCGTGGCTGGTCATATAAATGAACACCAGGTCTTGCGGCCCGGTGCGCTCGGCGAGGGTTTGCACGGCGCGGCGCAGGCTTTCGCGAGTGGCCAGGGGGCGGTCGGCGATATGGTCGCGATGGTTGACCAGGCGAATCTGTCCACGTGCGCCGAAGCGGGTGGCGAGCATGTTGCTGACGTAATCGGCTTCGCGCAGGAACACGCTTTGTTTGCCGTCGCCGGCCAATACCAGGGTGTACAGCTCCACGCCGGAAGTGGAGGGCGGCACTGCGGCGAGGGCGGCATCCAGCAAGCGGCCCTGTGCCAGTATCCCGATTTCCAGTGGGTCTGGCAGCAGCTTGCCATCGGCGTCACGCACGCGCATGCCATTGACCCAGGTGCCGGCCTGCACGGTGCCGTCGGTGAGCACCAACGTGCCACGGCCCTGATAGCTGTCGCTGTCGAACCCGCCTATATAGAAGCTGCCGTCGGTAAGGTTCAGGCGGCCTTCGCCGGTAAAGCGCCAGTCGCTGAACTGGCCGACGTAATGGCTGCCGTCCACACCGATCAACTCGCCTTTGCCGCTAAGGGCACCTTCCTTGAACTGGCCGATCCACACGTCGCCGTCGGCGTTTTCATAACGGCCTTTGCCGTTGAGTTGGTTCTGTTTGAACTGGCCGACATAGATGTCGCCGTCGGCACTGTTAAACGTGCCGTTGCCTTCCAGTTGCCCATCGACGAAATGGCCGCTGAACTGGTTGCCACTGTCGTCGTTGCGTTGGCCCTCGCCATTCGGCTTGCCGTGGGCGAATTGGCCCTGGTATTGACTACCATCGGCCAGTTCCAGGCGACCGAGGCCGGAATACTGGTCGTCCTTGAACTCTCCGCGATAGGTCATCTGCCCCTCTTTGAGGGTGCCTTCGCCGTTGCGCCGACCGTTCTTGAAACCGCCCACATAGTGGCTGCCCGCCGTGGTCAGGCTGCCTTGGCCATCGAACAGGCCCTGCTGGAACTGGCCTTTATAGACTTCGCCGTTGCTGCCATGCCATTCGCCCTGGCCGTGCCATTGGCCTTTGTCGAACTGGCCGGCGTACCAGCTGCCGTTGGGGTAGTCCACGCGACCCTGGCCTTGCAGCAAGCCATTGACCACATCGCCCCGGTAACGGCCACCGTCGGGCAGGCGCGCATCGGGCGGCAACAGCGATTCGCCGTCTCCGCAAGCGGTGAGCAACAGGGCAAGGGCAAGGGGAGCGAGTGGGCGCATAGCGGGATCCGGATAATTGAGCGCCGAGTATGCCGCAGCTGCGAGATTCATACATAAATTTACATACACTGTGGTGAGGTTTTAGCCCTCACCACAGGGAAGGCTTACACGAAGCAGAGTGACAACGACTCGGCAATGTAGGCGGGTTTTTCCTGACCGTCGATTTCCAGGGTACACACGGCTTTGAGCAGCCACTGCCCGGGTTTCTTCTCGGTGGCCTCGGTCAGGCTGACGTTCAGGCGTACCCTGGAGTCGACCTTCACCGGCTGGATAAAACGCACGCTGTCCAGGCCGTAGTTGACGGCCATCTTCAAGCCCTCGGGCATGATCAGGATGTCTTCAATCAGCTTGGGAATCAGTGACAGCGACAGAAACCCATGGGCGATGGTGCCGCCAAACGGGGTTTGCGCGGCCTTCACCGGGTCGACGTGGATGAACTGATGATCGCCAGTGGCTTCCGCGAACAGGTTGATGCGCGCCTGGTCGATGGTGAGCCAATCGGAACGTCCCAGTTCCTTGCCGACATAATCTTTGAGCTGCGCTACAGGTACATAGGGCATTGCGTCTCTCCTTGGTTCATCGGTTTGTCCCCTCTCTTGAAGGAGCGGTATTTTTGTGGGCTACAGAGAACCAATGTAGATCATCATGGGCAACGGGCTCGGTCAACCCACCATGCTTTTGGCGAATGCCGGTGCATAGGGCGGGCATGCTTATAATGCCGACACGCTTAAAGGGGGAGAGAACGGATGCTGTTACGCGGTCTGACATGGCTGGTGCTGTTCCAATTGATCGGCACGGCGATCAACCATTTGCTGCTGCCGATATTGCCGGGGCCGATTATCGGGCTGCTGCTGATGCTCGGTTTCTTGATATGGAATGGCGAAGTCGGCGAGCCTCTGAGCCTGGCGGCTAGCAGCCTGTTGCGTTACTTGCCTTTGCTGCTGGTACCGCCTGCGGTGGGCGTAATGGTGTACGCCAAGGACATCGCTGCAGACTTCTGGGCCATCGTCGGCGCGCTGGTGTTGTCGTTGGTGATTGCCATGGGCTTTGTCGGCGTGCTGATGCAGCAGATGGTCAAGCGCCAGGAGAAGGGTCAATGATCTTCGACTGGCACGGCGCGTGGACGGCAGTCATTCATCACCCATTGTTCGGTATCGGCATCACCCTCGGCGCTTATCAATTGGTGCTGGCGGGGTTCGAGAAAACCCGCTGGATTTTCCTGCAGCCGGTGCTGGTCTCCATGCTGCTGGTGATCGGCATTTTGCTCACCTGCGGCCTCAGTTACGCTGAGTACCGCAAGAGCACTGAAATCATGAGCATCCTGCTGGGGCCTGCGACGGTTGCTCTGGCGGTGCCGCTTTATCTGAACCTGCGCCGAATTCGCCAATTGTTTTGGCCGATTTTTACTACGCTGGTGATAGGCGGTGTATTGGCTACCGGCCTGTGCGTGCTGCTGGGCTGGTGGTTCGGCGCCGAACACATGATGCTGATGACCATGGCGCCCAAGTCGGTGACCTCGCCGATTGCCATGTTGGTGGCCGAGCAGATTGGTGGTGTTGCCGCGTTGGCGGCCGTGTTTGTACTGATCACCGGGGTGATCGGCGCGATGATCGGCCCGGCGTACTTGTCGCGTCTGGGCGTGCACAGCCCCGAGGCGCGCGGCATGGCGCTGGGCATGACGGCCCACGCCGTCGGCACTTCGGTGGCGCTGCAGGAAAGTGAAGAGTGCGGCGCCTTTGCGGCGCTGGCCATGAGTTTGATGGGCGTGGCCACGGCGGTGTTCCTGCCGCTGGCTGTGTCGGTGATCGTTTAAACCGGGTTTAAGGAAACCTCTATGAGTCTGGCGCTGTTCCCGCTCAACACCGTGCTGTTCCCAGGCTGCACCCTCGACTTGCAACTGTTTGAGGCGCGCTACCTGGACATGGTCGCCCGTTGCATGAAGAAAGGTGAAAGCTTCGGTGTCGTGTGCATCTTCGAAGGCCAGGAGGCGGGCACTGCGCCGGAAGGCTACGCATTGATCGGCTGTGAAGCGTTGATCCGCGACTTCAAGCAACAGGACAACGGCCTGCTGGGGATCCGCGTCGAAGGCGGGCGCAGATTCCGCGTGCGCGATGCGGGTGTGCAGAAGGACCAATTGCTGGTGGCGCAAGTGCAATGGCTCGAAGAAATGCCGGATCAGCCGCTCGAAGAAGAGGACGCCGACCTGCTGGCGCTGCTCCAGGCGCTGGCCGAACACCCCATGGTTGCGTCGTTGGACATGAACGCCCACGCCGACGGGCAGCAAGCCCTGGGCAATCAGCTGGCGTATCTGTTGCCCTTCACTGAGGCCGACAAGGTCGACCTGCTGCAACTCGACGATCCCCAACAGCGCCTGGATGCGATCCAGATGTTGCTCGATGAGCTGCAGGGCGAGTTGTTCACTTAATAGGCATACCGCAACAGGGCATGGGCGCTGCCGGTCAGCGCGATGAAACTGAGTACTGCCACCACAACGGGCAGCAACAGCCACCAGGTTTTTCGTGGCAGCGGTGGCAGTGGGCTGCGATGTTGGAAGGCTGTCAGGCTGAATGCGCATACCGTCATTGCCAGTAGCGTGCCGGCCAGGATGTCAGTGGGCCAGTGCGCGCCGAGGTACACCCGCGACAATGCAATAAACGCGGCGGGAATGCAGCCCAGCAGCAGCCAGGTCATGCGCAGGCGCGTGGGCTGACCGCAACCAGCCAGCACCGCCAGCGCCAGGAAGAATGCAAAAGAGCCTGAGGCATGACCACTGGGCATGCTGAAACTGGTCAGCGGGTCCGTAAGAATTTCCGGGCGGCCACGGGCGAAAAACAGCTTGGTCCCGGTGTTGATCACCGCCGCACCTGCCAGCGTGGCGCCGACAAACAGCGCGTGGCGCCATTGCCGCGCCAGCAACAGCAGGCCCGTGAATACGGCACTGGCAACGAACATTTTCTTGAACTCGCCCAGTTGGGTAATCCGCACCATCACTTCGTCCAGCCAAGGGCTGCGGTGCTCTTGCACCAGGGCGCTCAAGCCCTGATCAAAGTCATTGAGGTGCGGGTAGCCAATAAACAGTGCGATCAATAGCGTCAGGCTGGCGCAGCCTACCCATAACGTCGCACGACGATGGCCACGCAGGCTGCTGTTCAAACTCAGCCCCAGCAGCACGGCAATTGAGGCCGCGACAATCCCCGCCTCCGGCCAGAAACCTTCCGGCAGCGGCAGGCGGAACGCAGCGCCGGTCGCCCAGCCCGGTAGCAGATAAGCCACCGACCAACCGGCGGCAGCCAGGATGCTCACGGCGGCGAAGCGCGGGAAGGGCATGTCGCACATCCCGGCCACCATGGGCAGCATGGGGCGCAAAGGGCCGATGAAGCGTCCTACCAAAAGGCTGGCGATGCCGTACTTATGGAAGTAGGTTTCTGCGCCGTTCATCCATTCCGGGTGATGGCGCAGGCCTGGCAGGCGCCGGATGTTCTGGTGGAAGTGTCGGCCAAGGTAGTAGGAAACGCCGTCACCCAGTAGGCCGCCGAGAAAACCCAGCAGCAGGGTTTCGCTCAAGGACAGCGCGCCGCTGCCGGCCAGCGCGGCAATGGCAAACAGCAACACCGTGCCGGGCACGATCAACCCGGCAATGGCCAGGCATTCCACGCAGGCGACGATAAACACCGCTACCGCGAGCCATTGTGGGTTCAGGGTCAGCCAGCCGGTAATGCTATCGAGCCATTGGCCCATACACTCAACTCCATCTATAAAACATCTCCCTCCTACAGGGCAGGGAGCTGTTTCAAATCAAAAAATAGTCCCGGCCTTCGACTTGGCCCCGACGCAGCGGGTTCCGTGTGCAGTAAGGCGCGTAGCCGGCATCTACAAAGCGATACATCAAATGCCCGTCACGCCCGCTCGGGATGCCCAGGCGGGTGGTCTGGATAATCTGTGTGGGTGTCTGGCCGACATCCTCGACATAGAGCAATTCCTGATCAAAGCGTTTGGCATCCCACATCGGCACTTTCAAACCCAAGGCTTTGCACAGCAACGTCTGGCCTGCACACAGCTTTTGCGACGGGCGAGGGTGGCCATTGGCATCCGGGTTGTTCAGCAGCATCTGCGCCAGGCTGGCCGGGCCGGACAAATCATCGACCCAGGGATAGGCCGATTTGATCAGCACGGCGTTGCCCGGCCCCTGAGCACTGAAGTTCAGTGAGTCACCGCCACGGGCGTAGTACATGTAGATGTGGCCGCCATCCAGAAACAAAGCCTTACGCTTTTCTGTGTAGCCGAGTGAGGCGTGGCTGCCTTTTTCGGCCACGTAATAGGCTTCGGTTTCAATAATTCGCGCCGAAAGCCAGATTTCGCCGACACGATGGCGTATGACTTTTCCGAGTAATTCTCGCGCAAGAATTTGCGCATCGCGGTCGAAGAAGCTGTCGGGCAGGGCACTTGCGGGAGGTTGTGGCGCTGAACTTGGCATGGCGGTCAGGGGTTGATACGGCTAAATGTGACGGAATAATAACAACTCCCACCTTAATTACCGCTGAACCCCATGTTTTTACAGTTCATTTCGACCATCCGCCCCTCACCGCTGTCAGTCGAGCGGCGTCACAGCTATAATCTGCCGCTTTCCTCCCTGCCAAGACTCCCTGACCATGACTGAGTCCGTTCTTGACTACATGACCCGCCTGGGTCGCGCTGCCCGTCAGGCCTCGCGTTTGATCGCCCGTGCGAGCACCGCGCAGAAGAACCGTGCCCTGCTGGCGGCCGCCGACGCTCTGGATGCTTCGCGCTCCGAGCTCACCGCCGCCAACGAACTGGACCTGGCCAACGGCCGCGCCAATGGCCTGGAGCCGGCCCTGCTGGACCGCCTGGCGCTGACCCCGGCACGTATCGACGACATGATCGAAGGCCTGCGTCAGGTAGCCAAGCTGCCTGACCCCATCGGTGAAATCCGCGATATGCGCTACCTGCCGTCGGGCATCCAAGTCGGCAAGATGCGCGTGCCCCTGGGCGTGATCGGCATCATCTATGAGTCGCGCCCGAACGTGACCATCGACGCCGCGAGCCTGTGCCTCAAGTCCGGCAACGCCACCATCCTGCGTGGCGGTTCCGAGGCAATCAATTCCAACCGTGCCATTGCAGCCTGCATCCAGCAGGGCCTGGCCGTGGCCGAGTTGCCTGCCGAAGTGGTGCAAGTGGTGGAAACCACTGACCGCGCCGCCGTTGGCGCGCTGATCACCATGCCGGAGTTCGTCGACGTGATCGTGCCGCGCGGTGGCAAGAGCTTGATTGAACGCGTGAGCCGTGATGCCAAGGTGCCGGTGATCAAGCACCTGGACGGCGTTTGCCACGTGTACATCGACATCGCCGCCGACATCGACAAGGCGATCCGCATCGCCGACAACGCCAAGACCCACCGCTATGCCCCGTGCAACACCATGGAAACCCTGCTGGTGCACGCAGGCATTGCCGAGCGCGTGTTGCCGCCGCTGGCTGCCATCTACCGTGACAAAGGTGTGGAATTGCGTGGTTGCGAGCGTACCCGTGCGTTGCTGGGCGCGGACGTGATCGAAGCGACCGAGCTGGATTGGTACACCGAATACACGGCGCCGATCCTGTCGATCAAGATTGTCGACGACCTGGACGAGGCCATCGAGCACATCAACACCTACGGCTCCAAGCACACCGACGCCATTGTCTCCGAGCATTTCAGCGATGCACGGCGTTTCCTCAACGAAGTGGATTCCGCTTCGGTGATGATCAACGCCTCGACGCGCTTTGCCGATGGCTTCGAGTACGGCCTGGGGGCGGAGATCGGTATCTCCACCGACAAGCTGCACGCACGCGGCCCGGTTGGCCTGGAAGGCCTGACCAGCGAGAAGTACGTAGTGTTCGGCGACGGTCATGTGCGCACTTGATGGCTAAACGCATCGGGCTGCTCGGCGGTACCTTCGACCCCGTGCACATTGGCCATTTGCGCAGTGCCCTGGAAGTCGCGGATGCCCTCGCGCTGGATGAACTGCGCGTGATGCCCAACGCGCGGCCGCCTCATCGCGATACACCGCAGGTATCGGCGCAACAACGCCTGGAAATGGTGCGCTTGGCGGTGGAAGGCATAGCGCCGCTGGTGGTGGACGACCACGAACTCAAGCGTGATAAACCGTCCTACACTGTCGATACCCTGGAAGTGATGCGCGCTGAAATGGCCGCAGACGACCAGTTGTTTCTGCTTTTGGGCTGGGACGCATTTTGCGGCCTGCCCTCTTGGCATCGCTGGGAGGAACTCCTCCAGCATTGCCACATCCTGGTTTTGCAACGCCCGGATGCCGACAGCGAACCGCCGGATGCCTTGCGCAACCTGCTGGCCGCGCGGTCGGTAAGTGACCCCTTGGCCCTGACCGGACCGAGCGGGAATATTGCATTCGTCTGGCAGACCCCGCTTGCGGTGTCCGCCACCCAGATCCGTCAACTGCTGGCCAGCGGTAAGTCGGTACGTTTCCTGGTGCCTGACGCGGTCCTGGCCTACATCGATGCGCACGGACTTTACCGTGCGTCGAACTGAAAAGGCGCGCTTGAACGCACGAACAGTCGTGCAGCGAGCGCCCGAACATACGAGCAAAACGAGTTTTATATGACGAACAAAGACGTAAGCAAAGTTAAGCGCAAAGGCACCTTCAAAAGCGCCCCGCTGCCGGTAGAAGCACACGTTGGCCCTGAGCTGGCTGGCGAAGAGCTGGTAAAAGTCGCCGTGGCTGCCCTGGAAGACGTTAAAGCCCAGGACATCCAGGTGCTGGACGTGCGCGACAAGCAGAGCATCACCGACTACATGATCATCGCCACCGGTACTTCGAACCGCCAGATCGGCGCGATGCTGGACAAGGTCCGTGAAGCCGTCAAAGCCCAAGGCGTGAAGCCGCTGGGTGAAGAAGGCAAGGGCGACAGCGACTGGGTGCTGCTGGACATGGACGACGTGATCGTTCACATGATGACCTCCAACGCTCGCCAGTTCTACGACCTGGAGCGTCTGTGGAAAGGCGCCGAGCAGAGCCGTGCCGCTGACGGCAAGCACCACAGCCCGGAAGTGGGCCACGCGCACTTCGACAAGCTCAATAAAGACCAGGAATAAGGAACGGCTGTGCGCCTGCGTCTTATTGCTGTCGGTTCACGCATGCCTAAGTGGGTGGAAGAAGGCTGGCACGAGTATGCCAAGCGTCTGCCCGCTGAGTTGTCGCTGGAACTGGTAGAGATACCGCTCAACACCCGGGGCAAGAATGCCGATGTGGCGCGCTTTATCCGTCAGGAAGGCGAAGCCATGTTGGCCAAGGTCGGCCCCAACGAGCGCATCGTCACCCTTGAAGTGCACGGCAAACCCTGGAGCACCGAGCAATTGGCGGTGGAACTGGATCGCTGGCGCCTGGATTCGCGTACGGTCAACTTCATGGTTGGCGGCCCTGAAGGGCTGGCGCCGGAAGTCTGCGCGCGAGCCGATCAGCGCTGGTCGCTGTCGGCGCTGACGTTGCCGCACCCGTTGGTAAGGATCCTGATCGGTGAACAGCTGTATCGCGCCTGGACAGTTCTGTCCGGGCACCCTTACCACAAATAATCTGCGCCCCTCCCGATGACCCAGCCGATCCGCATCAAGGACCACGAGAAAGACGCACGTCTGGTACGCGCTCGTGTCGTGTTTGGTGCCGTTCTGGTGGTGGTCCTGCTCGGAGTGCTGATTGCCCGCCTGTATTTCCTGCAGGTGATCCAGTACGACTATCACTCCACATTGTCGGAAAACAACCGGGTGCACGTGCAGCCGATTCCACCGACCCGTGGGCTGATTTTCGACCGCAATGGCGTGGTGGTCGCGGACAACCGGCCCAGCTTCAGCCTGAGCATGACCCGCGAACGCTCTGGTGACTGGCAGCAGATCCTCGATGTGATCGTCGAGGTGCTGCAACTGACACCGGAAGATCGAGTGGTCTTCGAGAAACGCATGAAACAGGGGCGTCGGCCATTTGAGCCGGTGCCGATCCTGTTTGAGTTGACCGAAGAGCAGATCGCACGGATCGCAGTGAACCAGTTCCGGTTGCCGGGTGTGGAAGTGGTGGCGCAGCTGGTGCGGCACTACCCGCAAGGCCCGCACTTTGCCCACTCTGTCGGCTACATGGGGCGGATCAACGAGAAAGAGCTGAAAAGCCTCGACCCGGTGAACTACAGTGGCACGCACCACATCGGCAAGACCGGCGTGGAGCGTTTCTACGAGCCCGAACTGCATGGCCAGGTGGGTTACGAGGAGGTCGAGACCAACGCGCGCGGTCGTGTGTTGCGGGTGCTCAAGCGGACTGATCCGGTGCCGGGCAAGGACATCGTGCTGAGCCTGGACATCAAGTTGCAGGAAGCAGCCGAAATGGCCCTGGGTGGTCGGCGGGGCGCAGTGGTTGCGCTGGACCCGAACACCGGTGAAGTACTGGCCATGGTCAGCCAGCCAAGCTTCGACCCCAACCTGTTCGTCACCGGTATCAGCTTCAAGGCTTACGCCGAATTGCGCGATTCGATCGATCGGCCGCTGTTCAACCGCGTATTGCGCGGGCTGTATCCACCGGGCTCGACCATCAAGCCAGCGGTGGCAATTGCCGGCCTGGACGCGGGCGTGGTCACGGCCTCCAGCCGAGTGTTCGACCCGGGCTACTACATGCTGCCCAACTACGATCACAAATACCGTAACTGGAACCGCACCGGTGACGGCTATGTCGACTTGGACACCGCGATCATGCGCTCCAACGACACCTATTTTTACGACCTGGCGCACAAGCTGGGCATCGACCGGCTGTCTGCCTATATGGGCAAGTTCGGCCTTGGCCAGAAAGTCTCCCTGGACATGTTCGAGGAGTCTCCTGGCCTGATGCCATCGCGGGAATGGAAGCGTGCAACTCGCCGCCAGGCCTGGTTCCCGGGCGAAACCCTGATCCTCGGGATCGGCCAGGGCTATATGCAGGCCACTCCGTTGCAACTGGCCCAGGCCACCGCGTTGGTGGCCAATAAAGGCATCTGGAACCGTCCGCACCTGGCCAAGACCATCGAGGGCGAGAAGCCTTTGGATGAAAACCCGATCCCCGACATCGTGCTGCGCGACCCGTCCGACTGGACCAAGGTCAACCACGGCATGCAGCAAGTGATGCACGGTGCCCGGGGCACCGCACGCAAAGCGGCCATCGGCGCGCAATACCGGATTGCCGGCAAGAGCGGTACCGCCCAGGTCGTCGCGATCAAGCAGGGCGAAAAATACGACCGCACCAAGGTCCAGGAGCGCCACCGCGACCACGCCTTGTTTGTCGGCTTCGCGCCGGCGGATGACCCGAAAATCGTGGTGGCGGTAATGGTCGAGAACGGTGAGTCCGGTTCCGGCGTTGCTGCCCCTGTGGTGCGCCAGGTGATGGACGCCTGGTTGTTGGCCGACGACGGCAGGCTCAAGCCCGAATATGGCGGCCCCCCTTCAAGCACCGAGGTTACGGCCAGTGAAGAGTAATTTTGACCGCATCCTCTCCAGCGAGGATGTGATGCGTCGCCGTGCGACGTTGCTGCAGCGCATGCACATCGATGGCCCGCTGTTGATCCTGCTGCTGACCCTGGCAGCCGGCAGCCTGTTCGTCCTTTATTCCGCCAGCGGCAAGAACTGGGACCTGCTGATCAAGCAAGCTTCGTCGTTCGGCCTGGGCCTGTTGTCGATGGTGGTGATTGCCCAGTTGGAACCGCGCTTCATGGCGCGCTGGGTGCCGCTGGGGTATGTCGCCGGTGTGTTGCTGCTGGTGGTGGTGGACGTCATGGGCCACAACGCCATGGGCGCGACCCGTTGGATCAACATTCCGGGGGTGATTCGCTTCCAGCCGTCGGAATTCATGAAGATCCTGATGCCGGCGACGATTGCCTGGTACCTGTCCAAGCGCACTTTGCCGCCGCAGCTCAAGCACGTGGGGATCAGCCTGATCCTGATCGGCATACCGTTCATCCTTATCGTGCGCCAGCCGGACCTTGGCACCTCGTTGTTGATTCTCGCCGGCGGTGCGTTCGTGCTGTTCATGGGTGGCTTGCGCTGGCGCTGGATCCTCAGCGTGCTGGCCGCCGCCGTACCCGTGGCCGTGGCCATGTGGTTCTTCTTTATGCATGACTATCAGAAGCAGCGGATCCTCACGTTCCTTGACCCGGAAAGCGACCCGCTGGGCACCGGTTGGAACATTATCCAGTCCAAGGCGGCCATCGGTTCCGGCGGCGTATTTGGCAAGGGCTGGCTGCTGGGTACCCAGTCGCACCTGGACTTCCTGCCGGAAAGCCACACCGACTTCATTATTGCGGTGATGGGCGAAGAGTTCGGCCTGGTGGGCATTTGCGCGCTGCTGCTGATCTACCTGCTGTTGATTGGTCGGGGCCTGGTGATTACCGCCCAGGCGCAGACGCTGTTCGGCAAACTGCTGGCCGGCGCCTTGACCATGACTTTTTTTGTTTACGTTTTCGTCAACATCGGTATGGTCAGTGGCCTGCTGCCGGTGGTTGGGGTGCCGTTGCCATTCATTAGCTACGGCGGAACTTCGCTGGTGACATTGCTGTCAGCGTTTGGGGTTTTGATGTCGATTCATACGCATCGCAAATGGATCGCACAGGTTTGAATAAGGTGAAGATGTCAATGCAAGTAATGCGCGGCTGGGCGACTCGGCATGCGTCCTGGATGGGCCTGATTGGCCTGCTGGGCGCGACGCAAGAGGCGCAGGCCGGTGACTACGATGGTTCACCCCAGGTCGCCGAATTTGTCGGTGAAATGACCCGCGACTACGGTTTCGCCGGTGAACAACTGATGGGCGTGTTCCGCGAGGCCCAGCGCAAGCAGGCGATCCTCGATGCGATTTCCCGTCCGGCCGAGCGCGTGAAGCAGTGGAAGGAATATCGCCCGATGTTCCTCACCGACGCCCGCGTGGCGCGGGGTGTGGATTTCTGGCGCCAGCATGAGGCAGTGCTGGCCCGCGCCGAGCAGGAATACGGCGTACCGGCCCAGGTGATTGTCGCGATCATTGGCATCGAAACCTTCTACGGGCGCAATACCGGCAGCTATCGGGTGATCGACGCATTGTCGACCCTGGGCTTCGATTACCCGCCGCGCGCCGAATTCTTCCGCAAGGAGCTGCGCGAGTTCCTGTTGCTGGCCCGCGAAGAACAGGTCGATCCGCTGACCCTCAAGGGCTCCTACGCCGGTGCGATGGGCTTGCCGCAGTTCATGCCAAGCAGCTTTCGCGCCTACGCGGTGGACTTTGACGGTGACGGCCACATCAACATCTGGAGCAACCCGGATGATGCCATCGGCAGTGTGGCGAGTTACTTCAAGCGCCATGGCTGGGTCGCCGGCGAACCGGTGGTGGTTCGCGCCGATGTCAGCGGGGAGCGTGCCGATGAAGGCCTGACCCAGGGCATCGAGCCGGTCAAGACGGTCGGGGAGTTGCGGGCGCTGGGCTGGTCGGGTCAGAATGCGCCACGCGACGACATGCCGGTGACGGCGTTCCGTCTCGAAGGCGAAAACGGCCCGGAATACTGGATGGGCCTGAAGAATTTCTACGCAATCACGCGTTATAACCGCAGTGTGATGTACGCCATGGCCGTGCATCAGCTGTCAGACATGCTGGTCCAAGCACGGGGCACCAAGTAATGCGGGTATCGTCGATCAAAAATCCGCTCAAGCTGGTGGCGTTTGCCGCGTTGTCCCTGCTGGTCGTCAGTTGTTCCACCAGCCGTGGTCCGGCGCAGAAGGGCGGGACCGCTGTGCGTTCCCAACCGGGCCTGGACATCAACCGCGCCCACAAAGACGGCGCGCCGTGGTGGGATGTGGACGTCTCGAAAATTCCGGATGCCACCCCGACCCTGCACACCGGAGCCTACAAGGCCAACCCGTATACCGTGCTGGGCAAGACCTACTTCCCGCTGCAGGAATCCAAGACCTATGTCCAGTCGGGCACGGCGTCCTGGTACGGCACCAAGTTCCATGGCCAGAACACTGCCAACGGCGAAGTGTATGACCTCTACGGCATGAGCGCGGCGCACAAGACCCTGCCGCTGCCCAGCTATGTACGCGTGACCAACCTGGACAACAACCGCACCGTGATCCTGCGGGTCAACGACCGTGGGCCGTTCTACTCGGACCGCATCATCGACTTGTCCTACGCGGCGGCGAAGAAACTTGGCTACGCCGAAACCGGTACCGCGCGGGTCAAGGTCGAAGGCATCGACCCGGCGCAATACTGGGCCCAGCGTGGCAAACCGGCGCCGTTGATGCTCAACGAGCCGCAAACCCCGCAGCCGCAAGTGACGGCGTCGGCAGGCAAGATCGAACAGTGGACGCCGCCACCGGCACAGCACGCGCCGGATACGGTGGTGGTGCCCCATGCAGCACCGGGTGCTTCCATGGCCGGTGGGCAATACCTGCAGGTTGGCGCATTTGCCAACCCGGATGCGGCAGAGCTGCTAAGGTCGAAGCTCAGTGGCATGGTCAACGCGCCGGTGTTCATCAGTTCCATCGTGCGTAACCAGCAGACCCTGCACCGTGTACGCATGGGGCCGATTGGCTCACCAAGCGAAGTCGCACAAGTGCAGAACAGCGTGCGCCTGGCCAACCTGGGACAACCCAGTGTGGTCACCGCCGAATAACAAAAGATTGAAGGTTCAGGCCTGAACGTGGGCTTGAGCCGGGGTTGTTGGCTCGTTGAACAATAAAAACCCAGGGGCAAGGGGTGAGCGGGCAACCGAACACGCGACAGTCTGGAAGCGGGCTGTCTGAATAGTTTTGCCCGCGAGGGCAAGTTTCCATAAGCAATTTCGAGAGACGGATGAACATCACCACCTTAGCCAAACGCACGTGCCTGCTTCTTTCGCTGATCATCACCCCGGCCGCCTGGGCGGTTGAAATGGTGCCGGCTTCCCCGCAACTGGCTGCCAAGGCCTGGGTCCTCATGGATGCCGCCAGCGGCAACGTGCTGGTCGAGAACAACGGTGACCAGCGCCTGCCACCGGCCAGCTTGACCAAGCTGATGACCGCCTACATCGCGACCCTGGAAATTCGTCGCGGCCAGATCGGCGAGAACGACCCGGTTACCGTCAGCGAAAACGCCTGGCGTACCGGCGGTTCGCGGATGTTCATCAAGGTTGGCTCGCAGGTGACTGTCAGCGACCTGCTGCACGGCATCATCATCCAATCCGGCAACGACGCCAGCGTGGCGCTGTCCGAGCACATCGCCGGCAGCGAAGACGCGTTCGCCGACATGATGAACAAAACCGTGACTGACCTGGGCATGACCAACAGCCACTTCATGAACCCAACCGGTCTGCCAAACCCTGAGCACTATTCGTCGGCTCACGACATGGCGATCCTGGCGCGCGCGATCATTCGTGTTGACCCGGTGCACTACGCGATCTACTCCCAGAAGGAATTCTTCTGGAACAACATCAAGCAACCTAACCGCAACCTGCTGCTGTGGCGTGACAAGACCGTTGACGGTCTGAAAACCGGTCACACCGACGAAGCTGGCTACTGCATGGTGTCCTCGGCTGTACGTGATGGCCAGCGCCTGATCGCCGTGGTATTCGGCACCAATAGCGAGCAGGCCCGTGCGGCCGAGACGCAAAAACTGCTGACCTACGGTTTCCGTTTCTTCGAAACCCAGACCTTTTATCAGAAGGGTGCCGAGCTTGCGACCGCTCCGGTCTGGAAGGGCGCAACCTCTCAGGTCAAGGCTGGCCTGGCTGAAGACCTGACCCTGACCATGCCTAAAGGCCAGCTGAAAAAGCTCGCTGCCAGCATGACCATGAACCCGCACCTGGTTGCCCCAATCGCCAAGGGTGACGTGATCGGTAAGGTCGAAGTCAAGCTGGACGACAAGGTCGTGCACAGCGCTGACCTGATCGCTCTGGACGCCGTCGACGAAGGTGGTATCTTCCGCCGCGTCTGGGATAGCATCCGTCTATTCTTCTACAGCTTGTTCAACTGATAAGTGTGCACCTGCAAAGCCCCGTGTTGATCCGACACGGGGCTTTGCCCGTCGCCACGGCTTACGCTTACGAGGCCGTTACGCCATGACCGATAAAGAAGTAAAGGCGCCAAAGATCGAATTCCCAGTGACGGACTATCCCGTCAAAGTGATCAGCGATACCGGTGTGGGCAACAAAGACAAGATCCTCGAGATTGTGCGTAAACACGCGACGATCAACGACAACCGTGTGGACGAGCGCTCCAGCACCAACGGTAAGTACACGACGATCCAGTTGCACATCGTTGCGACCGGTCAAGAACAGCTCTACGACATCAACAGCGAACTGCGGGCCACCGGCTTCGTGCACATGGTGTTGTGATGTCACAGGTCCTGGGCTTTCGCGAGCTCGGCCAGATGGACTATGAGCCCGTCTGGCACGCCATGCAGCGGTTCACCAACGAGCGCGGCACGTCGGCCCCCGATGAAATCTGGCTGGTGGAACACCCGCCGGTATTCACTCAGGGTCAGGCCGGAAAGGCCGAGCACTTGTTGGTTCCGGGTGATATTCCGGTGGTGCAGGTCGACCGAGGTGGCCAAGTGACTTACCATGGCCCCGGACAACTTGTCGCATACCTATTGTTGGACGTGCGCAAGCTGGGTTTTGGCGTGCGCGATCTGGTCAGCCGTATGGAGGCTTGCCTGATCGAACTGTTGGCCAGTTACGGCGTGACCGCCGCGGCCAAACCCGATGCACCCGGTGTGTATGTGGATGGCGCGAAAATCGCCTCCCTGGGGCTGCGGATACGCCACGGATGTTCCTTTCATGGCCTGGCCTTGAACGTGGACATGGACCTGGCGCCGTTCCGGCGGATCAACCCGTGTGGTTATGCCGGGTTGGCGATGACCCAACTGAGCGAGCACGCCACACCGATTAAATTTGCCGAGGTAAGTGCCCGGCTGCGTGCGCAGCTCGTCAAACACCTCGACTATGCTGAGCAGACGACCCTTACGGGCGGAATCGACTGATTATGACTACTGATGCAGTGCAAACCATGATCCCGACGGTGGACGTTACCGACCGTCCGGCCCCGGCCCCGCGTGCCAAGGTGGAAGCCGGCGTCAAGCTGCGCGGCGCCGAGAAGGTTGCACGCATCCCGGTGAAGATCATTCCGACCACCGAACTGCCGAAGAAACCCGACTGGATCCGCGTGCGCATCCCGGTTTCGCCGGAAGTCGACCGTATCAAGGCGCTGCTACGCAAGCACAAGCTGCACAGCGTGTGCGAAGAAGCCTCCTGCCCGAACTTGGGCGAATGCTTCTCCGGTGGCACCGCCACCTTCATGATCATGGGTGACATCTGCACCCGTCGTTGCCCGTTCTGTGACGTTGGCCACGGCCGACCAAAACCTCTGGACGTCAACGAGCCGGAAAGCCTGGCCATCGCCATCGCCGACCTGCGCCTCAAGTACGTGGTGATCACCTCGGTAGACCGCGACGACCTGCGTGACGGCGGTGCCCAGCACTTTGCCGACTGCATCCGCGAAATCCGCAAGCTGTCGCCAAACGTGATGCTCGAAACCCTGGTCCCGGACTACCGTGGCCGTATGGACGTGGCGCTGGAAATTACCGCTGCCGAGCCGCCGGATGTGTTCAACCACAACCTGGAAACCGTGCCACGCCTGTACAAGGCTGCGCGTCCGGGTTCGGACTATCAGTGGTCGCTGACTCTGCTGCAGAAATTCAAGCAGATGATGCCGCACATCCCGACCAAATCCGGCCTGATGCTGGGCCTGGGTGAGACCGACGAAGAAGTGATCGAAGTCATGAAGCGCATGCGCGAACACGACATCGACATGCTGACCCTGGGCCAGTACCTGCAACCGTCCCGTAGCCACTTGCCGGTGCAGCGTTTTGTACACCCGGACACCTTTGCCTGGTTCGCCGAGGAAGGTTACAAGATGGGCTTCAAGAACGTTGCGTCGGGCCCGTTGGTACGTTCGTCGTACCACGCTGACGAGCAGGCCAAGCTGGTCAAGGCGAGCCTGGTTTCGTAAATACCGCTGCTCAAAGCTGGGAGCGGACTTGTGTGGGAGCTGGCTTGCCTGCGATAGCATCACCTCGGTGCAACTGATACACCGAGGTGCCTGCATCGCAGGCAAGCCAGCTCCCACATTTCGTTCTGCGTTATAGATAGGGAGTCCATGGATGAGCACTGAACCAGCAGTTGCCGTACCTGCATTGCGCCCCGAAGGCACCATCGCCCTGATCGCCCCCGCAGGCCCGGCCGAACTGGACGCCGAAAAAGCCGCACAATGGGTGCGTAATCGCGGCTACAACCTGCGTATTTTCCCGGGCGTGTTTGAGCGCGATGGCTATCTGGCCGGCAGCGACGACACCCGCCTCAACGACCTCCATGCCGCCTTCGCCGATCCCGACATCGATGCAATCTTCTGCCTGCGCGGCGGTTATGGCACACCACGCCTGCTCGACCGCTTGGACTTTGGCCTGCTACGCAAAAACCCCAAGCCATTCGTAGGCTATAGCGACCTTACCGCCGTGCACCTGGCTATCAGCCGGTACGCGGGCTTCGTGACGTTCCACGGGCCGATGTTCAAAGTCGACCTGCTGGGCGACAAGCAACAACCCACCGAGTCTTCACTGTTCAGCATGCTGCGCGGCCAACTGGGCGTTGGCAGCGTGCTGGCGCACCCGGTGGCCTACCCGTTGACCACTATTGCACCTGGCATTGCCTGTGGGCGTTTGCTGGGGGGCAACCTGTCGATGATCGCAGCGGTGATGGGAACCGCTTTTGAGATCGACGCCGCAGGCATCATCTTGCTGATCGAAGACGTCAACGAGCCGATCTACCGTATCGACCGCTTGCTGACGCACCTGCGCTTGGCAGGCAAGCTCGCTCAAGTGGCGGGCGTGCTGGTGGGGGATGTGGCCGGTGTGGACCAGGTTGCGTTGGAGCAGTTGCTCAAGCAGACCTTTGAACCGCTGTGCATTCCGGTGTTGGCGGGGTGGCGCAGTGGGCATTGTGACCCGAACCTGACGTTGCCGATGGGGGCGTTGGTGCGGTTGGATGCGGGGGAGCAGCGGGTGGTGTTGGAGCAGGATGTAGTGGTTAGGCCCTGAGGCCGGTGTTGTCTGGTCAATTGCCATCGCAGGCAAGCCAGCTCCCACAGGAGAATGCATTCCAATGTGGGAGCTGGCTTGCCTGCGATAGCGGCAGTCGCCATCTGCAGATTTAACGGTCCTGCAACGACTCCAAAAGCTTCACCGTCGGATACCCATCCGCCGGCCAGCCCAACGCCTGCTGCGCCGCACGAATCGCCTTACGCGTATTGGCACCGATAATCCCATCCGGGTTGCCCGCGTCATAACCCTTAGCGCTCAGCGCCGTCTGCAAATCAATGCGCTGGGAACGACTCAGCGGCCGCTCATCTTTTGGCCAATCGCCACGAATCACACCACCCCCCGCGAAGCGTTCCGACAACAGGCCAACCGCCAGTGCGTAGGACGACGAGTTGTTGTACTTGAGGATCGCGCGGAAGTTGTCCAGCACCAGGAACGCCGGGCCACGGTAGCCCGCCGGCAGCAACAGGGCAGCAGACAGTTGGTCGACGTTGGGCGGCATGCTCGCGCCCGGTGGCAGTTGGATACCCAGTTTCAGCCAGTCAGCGACCGTTTTGCGGATGCCGCCATCGGCCAGCGCGTAATCGAAGTTCGCCGGCAATTGCTGCACTTCAAACCCCCACGGCTGGCCTTTCTGCCAGCCGGAGCTTTGCAGGTAATGCGCGGTAGAGGCGAGGGCATCGGTCGGGCTGTTCCAGATGTCGCGGCGACCGTCACCATCGAAGTCGACGGCGTGGGTGTTGTAGGTGGTCGGGATGAATTGGGTCTGGCCCATGGCGCCGGCCCAGGAGCCTTTCATCTGATCGGCGGAGATGTCGCCGTGCTGGATGATCTGCAGCGCTGCCAGCAGTTGAGCCTGGGCGAACGCCGGGCGGCGGCCCTCGTAGGCCAAGGTCGCCAGGGAGCGGATCACCGAGTTATTGCCCTGGAACTGGCCGAAATTGCTTTCCATGCCCCATACCGAGACGAGTGCTTGGCGATCAACGCCGTAGCGGTCTTCGATTTTCTGCAGGATATCGGCGTATTTCACCAGCAACGCCTGGCCATTGCGCACGCGCAGTGGCGACAGGGCGCCGTCGAGGTATTCCCACACCGGGCGAGAGAATTCCGGCTGGCTGCGGTCGGCGCGGATCACCGCCATGTCAGGGGTGACATTGGCGAAGGCAGTGTCGAACACGGCAGCTGTGATGCCGGCCTTCAACGCTTGTTCGCGGAAACCGGCCTGCCATTCGGCAAAAGTCTGGGTCGGTTGAATATCTAGGTTGTCCACCGCCAAAGGAGCCACGACAGCGGGAGCCACGACCGGTGCGGTCTGGAGTGGCGGCAGGGGTTGAGCGTCGGCAGCGGTGGGTTTTTCCGCGCAGGCGACTAGCAGAATGAGGCTGGAGGCAGCGATCAATTGGCGAAGGTGCCAACGACGGGAAAGACAAGAGGGCATGCACAGGTCCAGGGGTTACAAATCAGGAACAGACCTTATCATGTCAGAGGGGGGCTTGCCTTCAGGCAGCCAGAAAGTAAGAAGCCTCCCAGCTATTAGACTGGAAGGCTTCGCGGCGGTAGCTGCCTTTGCCCTTGCCGGCGCGTTCCTGACGGCTGCGGAACAGTGGCTGGGCGATGATGGATTTGGCCTTGTTGGGGCCATGCTTGGATGGCTTTTTGCTCATGCTCGTTACTCTCTGGGTGGGTTGAAGCGGTGCAAATCATCTGCCGAAGTTTGAGCGCTGTAAAGCCCTGCAATAGGTAGGAAACTTCACAAGATCACCTGGAAGGCACTCAAGGTAGGAGCTGGAGGAGTTTATTCGGCGGGAAGAGTCAGGCGCTGACCAGCCATCAACAGCGACAACCGGCTCAGGCTCATCCACGGCGAACCGGCCGCCTGGCCCTTGATCTGCGCGTCAATGCGCTGCGCTTCCAGCAACAGTTGCGCCCAGCGTTGCGCCGAGTGCCGTTGCAGTGCCTTGCTCATCAGCGGTTTGCGTTTGTCCCACACCGGGGGGCGTGCCTGGCTGAAACATTTGTCCAGCGGCGTACCTTGGCTGTATTGCAGGGCAATATTGGCCAATACCCGTAGCTCCCGGGCCAAGGCCCAGAGAATCACCGGAGGTTCTACGCCCTCACCACGCAGGCCCTCGAGCATGCGCAGGGCGTGGGCGGGTTCGCCGTTGAGAATCGCATCCACCAAGCCGAACACGTCAAACCGCGCACTGTCCGCTACGGCGCCCTGCACGGTTTCGACGGTGATCTGCCCGTCTTCAGCCATCAACTTGAGCTTTTCGATCTCCTGGGCCGCGGCAAGCAAGTTGCCCTCGACCCGGGCGGCGATCAACTCCACCGCGTCCTGAGTCGCCGAGAGCCCCGATTGGGACAAGCGCTGGCGAATCCACTGCGGCAATTGATTGCTGTCTACCGGCCAGATCTGGATGAACTGGGTTTGCGCCCCTTCTACCAAGGCCTTGCCCCACTTGGTTTTCTGCGCGCTGCCATCAAGCTTGGGCAAGCTGATCAGCAGTACCGTGTCTTCGGCGGGGCGCGAGCAATACTCCATCAGCGCGGCTGCGCCTTTGTCGCCTGGCTTGCCCGACGGCAGACGCAGTTCCAGCAAGCGTTTTTCGGCGAACAGCGACATGCTCGCGCCGGCCTGCAGCAACGTACCCCAGTCGAAACTGGCGTCGGCGGCGAACACCTGGCGTTCATCGAAACCTTGCTGGCGCGCGGCGGTGCGAATGGCGTCGGCGGCTTCCTGGCACAGCAACGGGTCATCACCGCTGACGATGTAGACAGGCGCGAGGCCACCTTGCAGGTGTTTGGCGAGTTGGGCGGGGGCGAGTTTCATAGGCAGGGTAAACGGGGCGCTTGGGGCGCCCCGTTTGGCTTACTCGACAGGAACTTCAACAGGCGATTGTTTCGGCGTGTTGTCTTCGTACTCTTGCGCGGCTTTCAGCGCGTCGGCGTCAGCCTTGGCCTTGTTGTCAGCAGCTTGCTGCAAGGTCTCAAGTTGTTCCGGGGTCAGCATCGACAGGCGCTGGACCATACGTTGCACCAGTTCACGACGCATTTCTTTGCGTACCTGGATGACTTCGGAGTCCGAACCCACCAGGTTGTTGCCGTCATGGCTCACGATTTTCTGCACCTGGATCTTGTCACCCATTAGCGGCAGATGGTCGCGGCCCTGGATTTCGAAGTTGAGCGTGGTGCTCAGTTCGATATCAGACGCACGACCGGCGCTGGCGTAGCTCAGGTTACGCTGGGTTTCTTGTTCGTTGGCCAGGAACAGCTTGTAGGTCGCGCCGGTATAAACGTGCACACCGCTGTTTTCCAGAACCTGGCGCAGTTGGGTCACGGTTTGGCTGTAGGCGTCGCGGGCGCTGACGTCCAGTTCCTTGATCGACAGGTTATTGGTGCCGGTACCGCGCAGCTGGAAGCCGCAAGCGCTCAGCAGTACGGCAAGGCCCATAACCAGCAGATTGCGTTTGATCATTTTGTTGCTCCCCTTGAAACCATGTGGGCCTTATCGAGGCCCTGAAGGCTTTGTTCGGCGCAGGGTTTGAACCCTGCGCCCGATCCGATTAGCTAGCGACGATATTGACCAGTTTGCCAGGCACCACGATCACTTTGCGGATCGTCAGGCCTTCGGTGAAGCGCAGCACGTTCTCGTTGACGCGTGCGACGGCTTCGACTTCTTCGCGGGTGGCGCTGGCAGGCATGTCGATCTGGCCACGCAGCTTGCCGTTGACCTGAATCACCAGTTGCAGCGTGTCCTGAACCAGTGCGCTGTCATCTTGCACCGGCCAGCGGGCGTCGATGACGGCGTCGCTGTGACCCAGGCGGTTCCACAGGTCGTGGCTGATGTGCGGCGTGATTGGCGCCAGCAGCAGGGTGACCGTTTCCAGGCCTTCCTGTACCAGTGCGCGATCCTGTTCGGTGGCCTGCGGGGCTTTTTCCAGCACGTTCATCAGCGTCATCACCTGGGCGATGGCGGTGTTGAACTTGTGGTTCTGGCCCACATCCTGGCTGGCTTGCTTGATGGCCAGGTGGGTGCTGCGGCGAATGGCTTTCTGCTCGTCGCTCAGGGCGGCCACGTCCAGTTTGCCCGGCAAGCCTTGGCTGATATGGGCGTGAGCCAGGCGCCAGACGCGCTTGAGGAAGCGGTGCGAGCCTTCGACGCCGGAGTCGGACCATTCGGCGCTCATGTCAGGCGGCGAGGCGAACATCATAAACAGGCGGCAGGTGTCGGCGCCGAACTGATCGATCATCGACTGTGGGTCAACGCCGTTGTTCTTCGACTTGGCCATTTTCTCGGTGCCACCGATTTCTACCGGCAGGCCGTCGGCGATCAGCTTGGCGCTGATGACCTTGGCTTTGCTGTCACGCTCAAGCTCGACGTCGGCCGGGTTGAACCAGGTGTAGGCGCCGTTGGCTTCGCGACGATAGTAAGTCTCGGCGACCACCATGCCTTGGGTCAGCAGGTTCTTGAACGGCTCATCGGAGCTCACCAGGCCTTCGTCACGCATCAGCTTGTGGAAGAAGCGCGCGTACAGCAGGTGAAGGATGGCGTGCTCGATACCGCCGATATATTGGTCCACCGGCAGCCAATGGTCAGCTGCGGATTTCTCCACCAGGCCACCCTCGTAGTGCGGCGAGGCGTAGCGGGCGTAGTACCACGACGACTCGACGAAGGTGTCCATGGTGTCGGTTTCACGCTTGGCAGGCTGGCCGCATTTCGGGCAGCTGCACTCGTAGAACTCAGGCATGCGCGCCAGCGGCGAACCGGCGCCGTCCGGCACTACGTCTTCCGGCAGTACGACCGGCAGTTGGTCTTCCGGTACCGGCACGTCGCCACAGGTGGCGCAGTGGATGATCGGGATCGGGCAGCCCCAATAGCGTTGGCGGCTGATGCCCCAGTCGCGCAGGCGGAACTGGGTGCGCGAGGCGCCCAGGTTCTTCTTGATCAATGCAACTTCCATGGCGTCGAAGGCACCTTGGAAATCCAGGCCGTCGAACTCGCCAGAATTGATCAGGGTGCCGTGTTCGCCGTAGGCGTCTTGCCACGGAGCCGGGTTGGTTTCACCGGAACTGGTGCGCACCACCGACTTGATCGGCAGGTTGTATTTGGTGGCGAATTCAAAGTCGCGCTCGTCGTGGGCCGGCACTGCCATTACAGCGCCATCGCCGTAATGCATCAGCACGTAGTTGGCGACCCATACTGGCAGCTTCTCGCCAGTCAGCGGATGCTCGACGAACAGGCCAGTCGGCAGGCCCTTTTTCTCTTGGGTGGCAACGTCGGCTTCGGCCACGCTGCCGCCTTTGCATTCGGCGATGAAAGCCTGCAGCTCAGGGTTGTTCTGTGCAGCCTGGGTCGCCAGCGGGTGCTCAGCGGCCACGGCAACGTAGGTTGCGCCCATCAAGGTGTCTGGACGGGTAGTGAAGACTTTGAGTGCGCCCGCTGCGCCGATGGAATCGACGTTGTACGGGAACTGCACTTCCATGCCCTTGGACTTGCCGATCCAGTTGCGCTGCATGGTCTTGACCTGTTCAGGCCAGCCCGGCAAATCGTCGAGGCTCGACAAGAGTTCATCCGCGTAGGCGGTGATCTTGAAGTAGTACATCGGGATTTCGCGCTTTTCGATCAGCGCACCGGAGCGCCAGCCGCGACCGTCGATCACCTGCTCGTTGGCCAGTACGGTCTGGTCGAGCGGGTCCCAGTTCACGGTGCCGTTCTTGCGGTAGATCACGCCTTTTTCGAACAGGCGAGTGAACAGCCATTGTTCCCAGCGGTAGTAATCCGGCTTGCAGGTGGTCACTTCGCGGGACCAGTCCACGGCCAGGCCCAGGCTGCGCAGCTGGGTCTTCATGTAGGCGATGTTTTCGTAGGTCCACTTGGCGGGAGCCACGTTGTTTTTCATCGCGGCGTTTTCCGCCGGCATGCCGAAGGCGTCCCAACCCATGGGTTGCAGGACGTTCTTGCCTTGCATGCGCTGGTAGCGGGAAATCACGTCACCGATGGTGTAGTTGCGCACGTGCCCCATGTGTAGCTTGCCGCTGGGGTAAGGGAACATCGATAGGCAGTAGTAAGTCTCCTTGCCTGGCTGTTCACTGACTTCAAAGGACTTTTGCTCGTCCCAGAAAGTTTGGGCGGCGTTTTCTATTTCACGGGGCTGATATTGTTCGTGCATGGCTACTTTTGAACTGAATAGGGGTGGCCTAATCCTCTTCGGTGCAACATTCAGGTCCATCGACACCAAAAAGCGGCGCGTCCGTGCCCAAACCCTGCGGGAAGTGGAGTTACAGGAAGCGCCGTAGCATACATGACCCCACTCTATCGAGGGAAACCCTGATTGCGCGGCAGGGGCCGTCTGTCGCGGCGCCAGGCAGGTGCAGCCGTGGGGACTACGCTGTTTATTGGGGAATGAGTCATATCTTCAATGAGGTGAGGGGATGGTTGAATCGCAGCGAACTTTAACGAAACCGCAGTTGTATGAAGGGCTGATCGACCGTTTGGGTCGGGCATTGGATGCAGCAAGAACCGCAGGCCGATTGCGTGATGAGCGGCCTCAGGAGCTGGAGTTGCGAGGCTTGAGCCAGGCAGAGCTTGAACTGATCAAGGGCTACCTGGAATTGCATCACCACCACGCCTCTCCTGGGCAGGCCTCCCCGCCAGCCCAAGAGCCCTCGCGTTCGGCCAAGGTGATCTGGCTGAAGGACTTTTCCACAGGTCGCGGGCCGGAAAAACTTCGGGCCGTACGGTGGAAGTGAAAAACATTGTTTTCCATAAGCCTTCTCAAAATGTGCTGGTAAAGATTGTCGCTAAATCCCGTTGCATCTAGGCTTCGGGCATCTTTGGAGATGCCCGATGCCTTTTCGTTATTTCATCAAACAATTGTTGTTGCCCCCCGGCATTCTTTTGCTGCTGTTGGCGCTTGCCTGGTGGTTTCGCCGAAGCCGCCCGCGTCTGGCCGGGCTTTGTTTTGCCCTGGGTTTTGGCGGGATGTGGCTAATGAGCCTGCCGGTGATGGTGGAGTGGGGCGCGCGGGCGCTGGAGACCGAGCCGCCGCTGGCGCGTGAAGACTGGTCGACCCTGGCCCAGCGCGCAGACGCCATCGTGATATTGGGCTCGGGGCGCGAGCGCGGTGACCCGGCCTGGGGCTCCGACCAGCCCACCGGTATAGGCCTTGAGCGCCAGCGCTACGCGGCGCGACTGGCCAAGGCATCCGGGCTGCCGGTGCTGACCACTGGCGGCTTGCATTACGGCACGCCGCCCAGCGAGGCAGAATTGATGGCGGTGTCGATGCAGGATGACTTCGGCGTGACGGTGCGCTGGAAAGAAGAGCGCAGTCGGACCACCTGGGAAAATGCGCAGATGAGCGCCGAGATTCTATTGCCCGAGGGCATCAAGCGTGTAGTGGTGGTGACCCAGGCCTGGCATATGCCACGCTCAGTGTGGAGCTTTGAAAAGGCAGGTTTTACCGTGGTGCCCGCGCCGGTGGGTTTTCTCGGCGTGGACAATGCCCGACCGCTGGGTGGTTGGATGCCGGAGTTCGTGTCGGTGTGGCGCAGTGGGCAGTTGATCAATGAAGCGGTGGGGCAGGTGGGTTACCGATTGTTTTACCGATAACACCACATTGGTTTGGTGCTGCTCTTTAAACTGTCTTCGCCATCCGACCCGCCAGCAGCGCCCAACCAAACAACACCAGGCACACTATGATCAACGGCCATGAACGCCATTGCAGGTACGGCGTCAGGTTGTGCATCGGCACCACTTCACCATAAAGAATGCCGCGTTCGAACTGCGGGATCTGCGCGGTGATCTGCCCAAACGGGTTGATCAGGCCGGTCACGCCGTTGTTGGTGGCGCGGATCATCCAGCGGCCAGCCTCCAGCGCACGCATCTGCGCCATTTGCAGGTGTTGCAGCGGGCCGATGGAGCGGCCAAACCAAGTGTCGTTGCTGATGGTCAGCAGCAGGTCGCTCTGGGCCGACAGGCCGGCGGCGAACTCGGGGTACACCACTTCGTAGCAAATGAAGGGGGCGATTTGATAGCCCTTGGCCTGCAACATCGCCTGGTCGGCGGGGCCACGGGCGAAGTCGGACATGGGCAGGTCGAAGAAGGCGATCAGGCCGCGCAGCATGTCTTGCAGCGGTACATATTCACCAAAAGGCACCAGCTTCTGCTTGAGGTAGGTGCCATCACCTTCGCCGACCACGGTAATGCCGTTGAAGTAGCGCTTCTGGTGGTGCACTTCCTGGCGGATCGGTACGCCGGTGATGAGCGCGGTGTGCCGGTCTGCGGCGAACTTGCCCATCATGCCCAGGTAGCCCTCGACGGACTCCTTGAGTACCGGTACTGCGGTTTCCGGCCACACCAGCAGGTCAACCGGTTTGGAGCTGAAGCTCATGTCGCGGTACAGCGCCAACTGCGCATTGAGCTGTTCCGGGTCCCATTTCATGCTCTGCTCGACGTTGCCCTGGATAGCAGCCACGGTCAGTGGCGCGCCGGAAGGCGTGGTCCAGGCATGGTGCTTGAGGGCCAGGCCGATGGCCCAAGGTGCGACCAGCAGTACCAGGCCCGCGCCGATAAAGGCATTGCGCTTGCTGGCCAGCAGGCGTGGCAGGTTGCATAGCAGCGCTGCTGTGAGTGCCAGGGCAAACGAAATCAGCCACATCCCGCCTACCGGCGCCAGGCCGGTCAGGGGGCCGTCAAGCTGGCTATAGCCGGAATACAACCACGGGAAACCGGTAAGGAACCAGCCGCGAAATGCTTCCTGGCCAACCCACAGTGCTGCGAAAGTCAGCGCGTCGGCCAACGGTGCTTCATTGCGGCGTAACCAGCGCGCCCATAACCAAGCGGGCAGCGCGAAGAACCAGGCAATGGCGGCAGTGAACAACAGCATCAGGAAACCCGCCAGCAGCACCGAAGCGCCGCCGAAGTGGTGGATGCTGTAGTAGATCCAGCTGGTGCCGGCACCGAACAGACCGAAACCGAAGCACCAGCCACGACCCAAGGCCTGGCGTGGGCTCAGCTCCCGCAACCCGATATAGAACAATCCGACGGCCACCAGCGCAAACGGCCACAGATCGAATGGCGCCAGCGCCAGGGTAGTGATGGCGCCGGCCACCACGGCCAGCAAGTTACCGGGCCAGCCGGGTGCGATCAAACGGCGCATTTCAGTCCTTAACGGGCAATAGGTGTCAGGCGAATCAAGTGAATTCGACGGCTATCGGCATTCAGGATGCGGAAGCGATAAGCGCCGATCTCGGTGGTTTCGTTACGCTTTGGCAGGTGCCCAAACGCACTCATCACCAGGCCGCCCACGGTGTCGAACTCGTCGTCGGAGAATTCGCTGTCGAAGAACTCGTTGAAGTTCTCGATCGGTGTCAGCGCCTTGACCAGGAAGTCTCCGCTCGGCAGCGGCTTGATGTAGCTGTCTTCTTCGACGTCGTGCTCGTCTTCGATGTCGCCGACGATCTGTTCCAGCACGTCTTCGATGGTCACCAGGCCAGCAACGCCGCCGTATTCGTCGATCACGATGGCCATGTGATTGTGGTTGGCGCGGAACTCACGCAGCAACACATTCAGGCGCTTGGATTCGGGTACGAAGGTGGCCGGCCGCAGCAGGTCCTTGATGTTGAAGTTGTCGCCGTTCTCCTTGAGGATCAGCGGCAGCAGGTCCTTGGCCAGCAGGACGCCCATCACGTCGTCATGGCTTTCACCGATCACCGGGTAGCGCGAGTGCGCCGAGTCGATCACGGCCGGGAGGAATTCCCGCGGGGTCTGGGTCGCCTTGATGCTGATCATCTGCGAGCGCGGGACCATGATGTCCCGCACTTGCAGGTCAGCCACCTGGATGGCGCCTTCGACGATGGCCAGCGCTTCGCTGTCCAGCAACTTGTTCTGGTGGGCCTCGCGCAGCAGCTCCAGCAGCTCCTGGCGGTTTTTCGGCTCGTGGGCAAAAGCCTGGGTCAGTTTACCCAGCCATGACTTCTGCCCGTTGCTCGATCGGTCTTCGCTCATAGCGATTACTCTGAATCCTTTGTTGTTACAGTTAAGTGTTTTTAAGCTTCGTCGTCGGCATACGGGTCCGGATGACCCAATTCTGCAAGCAACGTTTGTTCCAGTGTTTCCATTTCCTCGGCTTCGTCATCGTCTATATGGTCGTAACCCAAGAGATGCAAGCAGCCGTGGATGACCAGGTGAGCCCAATGGGCTTCAAGGTCCTTGCCTTGTTCCTTCGCTTCGCGTTCTACCACCTCGACGCAGATAACCAGGTCGCCCAGCAGTGGGATATCCAGTAACTCATCCGGTATGTCGGCGGGGAAGGACAGCACGTTGGTCGCGTAGTCCTTTTGGCGCCAGGTGTGATTCAGTTCGCGGCCTTCGGGTTCGTCCACCAGACGAATGGTCAGTTCCGAGTCGGCGGTGCGCTGGCGCAGTGCCAGGGCGCACCATTGGCGGAACTGTTCTTCGCTGGGGGCGGGCGCTTCGGTGGCCAGCTGCAGGTCTAGCTCAAGCATCGCGGCGGGCGTCCTTGGACAAACCATCATCACGGTGTTCGAAGCGCTCGTAGGCCTCGACAATGCGCTGCACCAGCGGGTGGCGCACGACGTCCTTGGGCGAGAAGTGCGTGAAACTGATGCCTGGCACGTCCTTGAGCACTTCAATCACATGACCCAAGCCCGATTTGGTGCCCTTGGGTAGGTCGACCTGGGTTATGTCGCCGGTGATGATGGCCGTGGAGCCGAACCCGATGCGGGTCAGGAACATCTTCATCTGCTCGACCGTGGTGTTCTGGCTTTCGTCGAGGATGATGAAACTGTTGCTCAAGGTGCGGCCGCGCATGTAGGCCAGCGGGGCGATCTCGATCACCTGGCGCTCGATCAGCTTGGCCACGTATTCAAAGCCGAGCATTTCGTACAGCGCGTCGTAGAGCGGGCGCAGGTACGGGTCGATCTTCTGTGCGAGGTCGCCGGGCAGGAAGCCGAGCTTTTCGCCCGCTTCGACCGCCGGGCGCACCAGCAGGATGCGGCGCACTTGCTCGCGCTCAAGAGCATCCACTGCACAGGCCACGGCCAGGTAGGTCTTGCCGGTACCGGCGGGGCCGATGCCGAAATTGATGTCGTTGCCGAGGATCGCCTTTACGTACTTCTGCTGATTCAAGCCCTTTGGGCGGATCATGCCTTTTTTGGTACGCAAGGCCACGCTGGCTTCAGCGACAGGGTTGTTGGCCAAATCTTCCACAGCCGATTCCTGCAAATACAGGTGCACGGTTTCTGGCGACAGCTCGCTACCCTTGGTTTCGCGGTAGAGACGGCGCAGCAGGTTTTCTGCGGATTTAGTGGACTGGGTTTCACCAACGAGCTCGAACTGATTGCCGCGATTGCGGATCTCGATGCCCAGGCGTTGTTCGATCAGACGCAGGTGCTCGTCGAACTGTCCGCACAGGTTGGCGAAACGGCGAGCCTCAAATGGCTCGAGGAGAAAACGATGGGGTTCTGCTATGGGTGCGTTCAAGGTCGCTTTTAGCCGCCCTTTGGCTGTTGAGGTGAAAGAGAGAATAACGCCAGTGGCGCGGGTACGAAAGCACTTACGTCATTGGAATGTTGCGCAGTTCCAATGTGGGAGCGGGGTTGCTCGCGAAGGCGGTGGGCCAGTCAATACCTGTATCAACTGATCTGCCGCCTTCGCGAGCAAGCCCGCTCCCACATTTTGATCTCCATCAGTCAGACATATTGATGGGTTATTGGATCAGCGAGCCCCGCAACGAGTGCGGTTGCGCCGCATCGATGTGCACATCGGCAAACTGGCCGATCAAGGTCGGATTATCGCAGCGGAAGTTGACGATTCGGTTGTTCTCGGTGCGACCTTGCAATTCGCCCGGGTCTTTTTTCGAATAGTCGGTGACCAGGATGCGCTGGGTCGAGCCGACCATTTGTCGGCTGATCTCGAAACCTTGCTGGTTCAACCGATGCTGCAACGCGTTCAGGCGTTCTTTTTTCAGCGCTTCCGGGGTCTCGTCCGCCAGGTCGGCCGCCGGCGTGCCGGGGCGTTGGCTGTAGACGAACGAGTAGGAAAAGTCGAAACCGACGTCTTCGATCAGCTTCATGGTCTGCTCGAAGTCTTTCTCGGTCTCGCCGGGGAAACCGACGATAAAGTCCGAGCTGATGCAGATACCCGGTACCGCCGCACGCAGTTTGCGCAGTTTGGATTTGTACTCCAGGGCGGTGTGGTTGCGCTTCATCGCCGAGAGGATACGGTCCGAGCCCGATTGCACCGGCAAGTGCAGGTGTTTGACCAGTTCAGGCACTTCAGCGTGGGCCTGGATCAGGCTGTCGGAAAACTCCAGCGGGTGCGACGTGGTGTAGCGAATACGCTCGATGCCATCGACGGCGGCAACCACACGGATCAGCTCTGCCAGGTCGGCCAGGCGTCCGTCGTGAGTCAGCCCACGGTAGCCGTTGACGTTCTGGCCCAGCAGGGTCACTTCACGCACGCCGTTTTCGGCCAGGTGGATGATTTCCGAAAGCACATCGTCAAATGGACGGCTGACTTCTTCACCACGGGTGTAGGGCACCACGCAGAACGTGCAGTACTTGCTGCACCCTTCCATCACCGACACATAAGCGCTTGGCCCGTCGATGCGCGGCTCGGGCAAATGGTCGAATTTTTCGATTTCGGGGAACGACACGTCGACTTGCGGCAGCTTGCTGATACGCGCAGCGTCGATCATTTCTGGCAGACGGTGCAGGGTCTGCGGGCCGAAAACCACGTCGACATAGGGCGCGCGGTCGCGGATGGCGGCGCCTTCCTGGCTGGCCACGCAACCGCCGACGGCGATCACCATGTCCGGGTTGGCCAGTTTCAGTTCACGCCAGCGGCCCAGCTGGGAGTACACACGGTCCTGGGCCCGCTCGCGGATCGAGCAGGTATTGAGCAGGATCACGTCGGCATCTTCGGCGCGGGCAGTGACTTCCAGGGCCTGGTGTTCGCCCAGCAGATCGACCATGCGCGAGCTGTCGTACTCGTTCATCTGGCAACCGTGGGTTTCGATGTAAAGCTTCTTGGCCATGGGAATCGTCAACTGGTGGTAAAGAACCGCGCATTATAGGGGGCATGCCCATTGGTTCCTAGCGTTGTGCATCGGGTGCCATGCTATAGTTCGCGCCCTCTTTTATATCCCCGATGTGTTATTCGCCCACCATGACCAAACGTGAAGCTCCAATCTACAAGGTGATTTTCCTCAACCAGGGCCAGGTGTTCGAAATGTACGCCAAGCAGATCTATCAGAGCGATCTGTGGGGGTTCTTGGAAGTGGAAGAGTTCGTCTTTGGCGAGCGCACCCAGTTGGTCGTCGACCCGGGCGAAGAAAAACTCAAGGCTCAATTCGAAGGCGTGGTGCGCAGCTTTGTGCCGATGCATTCGATTGTGCGCATCGATGAAGTCGAGCGTTTGGGCACGCCGAAGATCAGTGAGGCTCGGGGCGTGAGCAATGTGATGCCGTTTCCGATGCCGATGCCTGAGAAGTAAGACTTTAGACCGCGTTGCACCCTTCGCGAGCAAGCCCGCTCCCACATTTAACTGCATTCCAAACTTGGAACTCGGTCCAATGTGTGAGCGGGCTTGCTCGCGAAAGGGCCTTTAAAAGCCCGGAAGATTTAAGGCAAGGGTGAGAAAGGCGAACGCCCATCCGCACTCTGCAATTCCTGCAAATAGTTACGGAAAATCTGCCCCAGTACCTGCGTTGCCACTTCCAGTTCATCGCGCTGCATATGCTCGGCCACTTCGTCGGCTGTATCCAGTGCATCCTCTGCACCGTTGACCGCCGCCATTTTCAGCACGATATACGCCTGGACGTTATTGGCTGGCACGCCTTCGCCATGGAAGAACATGGTGCCCAGCTGGAATTGCGCCTCGGCATGGCCCTGCAGCGAGGCTTTCTCGAAGTAGCTCAAGGCTTTATTGAGGTCGCGGGCGGGGTTCTTGCTGTCGTGGTAGTACGCGCCCAACTCGTATTGCGCCTGCGCATCCCCGGCATCGGCCTGTTTCTGGCACGCGCTCAGCGCTTCG
Organism: Pseudomonas sp. PGPPP1; assembly: GCF_002255865.1. Classification (NCBI taxonomy): domain Bacteria; kingdom Pseudomonadati; phylum Pseudomonadota; class Gammaproteobacteria; order Pseudomonadales; family Pseudomonadaceae; genus Pseudomonas; species Pseudomonas sp. PGPPP1. The sequence goes on from NZ_NKIG01000004.1 coordinate 95,771, forward strand.
GCCTGGCCGTCTGGCTGGGTATTGAGGGTGCAACGACCCATCGCTGGGATTAACAACGAGTTGCCGCCTGCTTGTGCATGTGCCAGCAGCGGCTGAAGGAGCAACAGGCAGCCCAGAACCAGGGTGCGGCCGGTGCGTTTCATGGGAATCGACTTACCTCTGACGGGGCACGCGGATCCTCAGGGGATCCAATAAGCGCGCATTATGAAATAAGCAGGCCTCTGCTTACAAAGTCTTTACTCGTTTTTCTGCTGGTTGGGCAAGTTATCTGCCGGATTGCAGGTGAATTCTCGAAAAAACTCGGAAATATCTGTCAGCAAAGTAGCAAATCAGACACCGCTCGGGCGGTGTCTGATTTTTTTGGCCATTTATTTCAAGGCAGCGAACGCGCGCTCGGCAGCGTCGAGGGTCAGTTTCAATTCGGCTTCGCCATGGGCGATCGAGGTGAAGCCGGCTTCGAACGCGCTCGGCGCCAGGTACACGCCGCCTTCCAGCATCAGGTGGAAGAAGCGCTTGAACAGATCGGCATCGCTGCCCATCACGTCGTCAAAGGTGACGATATCGTCGGCACCGCTGAAGTACAGGCCGAACATGCCACCCGCCTGGGTGGTCACAAACGGGATGCCGGCGGCGTCTGCGCGCTGTTGCAGGCCGTCCAGCAGGCGCGTGGTGTAGTCGGTCAGCTCGGCGTGGAAGCCCGGACGGCTGATCAGGCGCAGGGTCGTCAGGCCGGCGGCCATGGCCAATGGGTTACCGGACAAGGTGCCCGCCTGGTACACCGGGCCCAGTGGCGCGATGTGCTGCATGATCTCGCGTTTGCCGCCGAAGCAGCCCACTGGCATGCCGCCGCCGATGATCTTGCCGAAGGTGCTCAGGTCCGGCGTTACGCCGTAGTGAGCCTGGGCGCCGCCGAGGGCCACACGGAAACCGGTCATCACTTCGTCGAAGATCAGCACCACGCCGTGCTTGTCGCACTGCTCGCGCAGGCCTTCGAGGAAGCCCGGCGCCGGCGGTACGCAGTTCATGTTGCCGGCCACCGGCTCGACGATGATGCACGCTACGTCCTGGCCCACTTCATTGAGCATCTGCTCGACGGCGGCGATGTCGTTGAATGGCAGGGTCAGGGTGTGTTTGGCAAAGGCCGCAGGCACACCGGCCGAGCTCGGCACGCCCTGGGTCAGCAGGCCGGAACCGGCTTTCACCAGCAGGCTGTCGGAGTGGCCGTGGTAGCAGCCTTCGAACTTGATGATGCTGTCGCGGCCAGTGAAGCCACGGGCCAGGCGGATCGCGCTCATGGTTGCTTCGGTGCCGGAGCTGACCATGCGCACCATTTCCATCGACGGCACGATGGCACACACCAAGTCAGCCATTTCGGTTTCCATGGCCGTTGGTGCGCCGTAGGACAGGCCGTGTTCCAGCTGCTTGCGTACCGCGTCCAGTACGTCCGGATGGCTGTGGCCGAGGATCATCGGCCCCCAGGAACCCACGTAGTCAACGTAGCGCTTGTCATCTTCGTCGGTGACGTAGGCGCCTTCGGCATGCTTGAAGAACAACGGCGTGCCGCCCACGCTCTTGAACGCACGCACGGGGGAGTTCACACCGCCGGGGATGTGTTTCTGGGCATTGGCAAACAGCGTTTCGGAACGGGACATGGCAGGCTCTCTGAAATCAGGAATTAAGAAGGGCGTTGAAGGCGCGGGCGCGGCGCGTGACTTCCTGGGTGCTTTCGGCACCGAACAGGCCGTGGACCACTGCCAGCAGGTCGGCACCGTGGGCCACCAGGGGTTCGGCGTTCTCCAGGGTGATGCCGCCAATCACGCAGATCGGCAACTGCAGGCGCGCGCGGGCCTGGGCCAGCATTTCGACGGTGGCCGCTGGAGCGCCAGGCTTGGTGCTGGAATTGAAGAAGCGTCCGAAGGCGACGTAGCTGGCGCCTTCCTTCGCCGCCTGCTCGGCCAGTTCGATCTGGCTGTGGCAGGTGGCGCCGATGATCGCCTTGGAACCGAGCAGCGCACGCGCCGGGGTCAGCGGACCGTCGGTCTGACCCAGGTGCACGCCGACACCGAGGCGCGCGGCCAATTCGGCGTCGTCGTTGATGATCAACTGAGTCTTGTAGCGTGAGCACAACTCCCGCAGCTTTTGCGCTTCACGCAGGCGTCGGGCTTCGTCGCTGCTTTTGTCGCGGTACTGCAGCAGCGTCACGCCACCGTCCAACGCCGCTTCGACGTAGGCGAGGAATTTGCCGGCCAACAGTTGGCTGTCGGTTATGGCGTAAAGGCCACGTAGTTTCATCGAGCAGGCCTCTTTAGAGTCTTACGAACAAAAATCCAGCGGCAACCGGCGCGGTACAAACTGGCCTTGGCCGAGTTGTTCGGCGTCACGCAGGGTGCGCCAAGTGTAGTTGAGCGCCGATTGCACGGCGCTGACCAGGCCTTCGCCCTGAGCGATCCGACCGGCCAGCGCACTGGCCAACGTACAGCCGGAACCGTGGTAGCTGCCGGGCAGGCGCTGGCAGGTGAAGGTCTGCTGGGTGCCGTCGCGGCTATATAAACGGTTGTGCACTTCATGCTCATCGCCATGGCCGCCGGTGATCAGCAGATGCTTGATATACGGCAGTAACTTCGCAGCGCATTCGTCCGCCGTGCCCTCGGGCAGTTCGGCGAGGATGCGCGCTTCGGGCAGGTTCGGCGTGGCGATCAGCGACAGCGGCAACAGCCGCTCGCGCATCGCATAACCGACTTCATCCTTGCCCAGGCTGCCGCCGCCGCCGGCGCGCAATACCGGGTCACAGACCACCGGCAGGTGCGGATGCGCTTGCAGCAGTTCGACCACAGTGTCGACCATTGCGGTGGAGCCGAGCATGCCCAGCTTGACCGCCGCCACTTCGGAATCGCCGAGCACGGCATTGGCCTGGGCCAGTACCCACTCGCGGTCGAGCACGCGGAAATCGCTGACGTTGACGGTGTTTTGCACGGTCAAGGCGGTGACGGCCGGAGCCGCATGGCAACCCTGGGCGAGCAGGGCTTCGATATCTGCCTGCAAGCCGGCGCCACCACTGGGGTCGTGGCCGGAGAGACAGAGGACAACGGGGCGAGAGCTGTAGATATTCATGGTGCGCGAGCTTACCACCAAACGCTTTTGGCGTGGCCGTCCGGCGATGGCTGAATTTTGCTTGTGCAGCGACGATTTTTTGGCGCTTATACGATGCTTGAAATGCGCTGAAAGCCGCGTTCTAGAGCCTCTAGAAAAATTATTTCAATGGTGTCCAATAGCCTTTAATGGCTATGCTAGAGTGGATCCAAACTACTAACTGTATCGCCGGTATACGTCTTCTCAAAAGGAATGGGGGGCTTTTTGACATAACCGGACAGGTCACGCTGGGGCTCTATGCGCTATTTGCTGATTTTATTGTTGTGTGGGCTTCCGATGCTCGCCAGCGCCGTCGAGTTCGACCAGGACACGCGAAGCCTGCCGCTGGGCCGAGTCATGCAAGTGCTCGAAGACCCGAGTGCCGCCCTCACCATCGCCGAAGTCAGTTCCCCCGCCTACGCTGCGCAATTCAAGACCCATGACAAAGCCACACTCAATGCCGGTTACTCACGCTCGGTGTTCTGGCTCAAAATCGACCTGCACTACCTGGCCAAAGACCCTCGCGCCCCGCGCACCTGGTTCCTGGAACTGGCCTACCCGCCGCTGAACCACTTGGACCTTTACCAAGGCGATGGCGCCGGAGGTTATCGACTGACCACCCGCACTGGCAGCGCGCTGCCGTTTTCCAGCCGTGAAGTGCGCCAGAGCAATTACCTGTTCAAGCTCAACTTCGTGCCTGATCAGCAAGAAACCCTCTACCTGCGCCTGCAAAGCCAAGGATCGATCCAGGCGCCATTGACACTTTGGGCCGGCACCGCTTATCTGGAGCAGCAGCCACTGCGCCTTTACGTACTCGGAGCGATCTACGGTGTATTGCTGGGCATGTTGATCTACAACCTGTTCATCTACCTGAGCGTGCGCGACACCAGCTACCTCTACTACATCTTCTATATCGCCTCTTTCGGCCTTTACCAACTCTCGGTCAATGGCGTGGCCGTGGAGTACTTCTGGCCCAACAACCCCTGGTGGACCAATGCGGCGGTGCCGTTCCTGATTGGCTCGGCGGCGCTGTTTGGCAGCCTGTTCGCTCGCAGCTTCCTGCACACCGCGCAGCACAGCCGTTGGCTTGATCGCATTCTGCTAGGGCTGGCGGCCTGCGGCGCGGTAGTGATGGCATTGGCCCTGCTGACCAGCTACGCCGTGGCCCTGCGCCTGGCGACCGGGCTGGCGCTGGTGTTTACCGTGACCATCTTTGTTGCCGCGATCAAGGCGTGGTATTGCGGCCAGCGCATGGCCCGTTATTTCATCATCGCCTGGTCGGCGTTCTTGCTGGGTGGGGTCATCAATACGCTGATGGTGCTGGGCTACCTGCCCAACATGTTCCTGACCATGTACGCCAGCCAGATCGGCTCGGCCATTGAAGTCGCGCTGCTGTCCCTGGCCCTGGCAGATCGCATCAACAGCATGCGTGAGCAGCAGGCGCAGATTCTCTTCGATGCCAGCCAGAAACTCGAAGTGCTCAACCAGCAATTGGCCCGCAGCAACCGGCTAAAGGACGAATTCCTCGCCACCCTGACCCACGAACTGCGCACGCCCATGAACGGTGTGATTGGCTCCTTGGAGTTGATGCAGACCGTACCCCTGGACGCCGACCTGGCGCAGTACCAGCAAACCGCCGCCGGTTCGGCGCGGGACATGATGCGCATGGTCAACGGCATCCTCACCCTCACCGAGTTGCAAGCCGGGCGTTTGAGCGCCCAGCCCCAGATGTTCAGCCTGCGGGGTGTGCTCGACACGCTGCGCCAGCAGTTCGCCGCCAGTGCTCAAAGCAAGGGCCTGGCGTTTTCCATCGACGTGGCGGTTGAGCTGCCGGACCGTGTGGTCGGCGACTCGGACAAGTTACTGCAGTGCCTGGATTGCCTGTTGGACAACGCGTTCAAGTTCACTCACACAGGTTCCGTACGGCTGCGCGTCGTTGGCGTGCCTCACAGTGACGGCGGCCTGCGCCTGAGTTTTATTGTTACCGACACCGGTATCGGCTTTGCCTTCCTGGATGAGGCAACCCTTTACCAGCGCTTCTTCCAGCTCGATGGCTCCACCACCCGCGAATATGGCGGCCTGGGCATCGGCCTGGCCATCTGCCGGCAATTGATCGAGCTGCTGGGCGGGCGTCTCACCCATCACTCCGAGCCGCGCAAGGGCAGTCGCTTCCAGTTGGAAATGGAAGTCGCCGCAGTACCGCCGGAGCCAAGGCAGGTGCTCGATCAACATCGCGCCCCACAGGACTGCGCGGTGCTGCTCGTGGATGGCAATAGCGTCGGCCAGTTGGTCGTGCGCGGCATGCTGCTGAAACTGGGTTACCGCGTGAAAACCGCAGACAGCGGCCCAAGTGCACTGGCGACCTTGCAAGGCGAAACATTCGATGCCGTGTTGTTGGATATCCCCGAGGGCGGGTTCTCGTTGTGCTGCCAGATCCGTGCATTGCCGGGCTGCGGTGAATTGCCGGTGATTGCCTTGAGCGCGTCGCTGAGCGTGTCGGAGCGTGAACAATGCCATGGCATTGGCGTGACTGACCGCTTGGCCAAGCCGGTGCGTTTCGAAGCGCTCCAAGCGGTGTTGGAGCGTCGGTTGCTGTGTCCGCTTGAGGGCGAAAGCGCCGGACATTAGGCGGGTATGTCACTTTTTTAAGCCGGGTGGCGGTGCTTAACTGAGATTCGGGCCTCAACTCAATGTGGCCTTTTTCCAGGAGGCCCGTCATGAACCTGCATCAGTTCGCCGAAACCCACGACGTCACCAACCAGCCCCCATCCCTGGACGGCACCAACCTGTATCGCATCGACTTGCCCCTGCAAGAGTGGTCGCGACGCTTTGGCGCCGGTTGGGCAGAAGGGCGCATCGATGCCTACGGTGCACTGGCTGGCGGGCCGCTGATGGAGGCCGGGTTCCTGGCGAACCAGAACAAGCCGGTGTTCAGCAGTCACGACCGTTATGGCCATCGAATCGACTTGGTGGAGTTCCACCCGGCCTATCACGAGTTGATGCGAACCGCTGTCGAACATGGCCTGCCGTCGCTGCCGTGGGCTCACCCACAGTCCGGCGCGCATGTGGCCCGAGCCGCGATGACCTACCTGCACAGCCAGGCCGAAGCGGGCACCGGTTGCCCGTTGACCATGACCTTCGCCTGCGTGCCGGCCCTGCGCTTGCAGCCGGACTTGGCGGATATCTGGCTGCCGAAAATCCTTGGCACCCAATACGACCCGCGCAATGTCGGCATCGCCCACAAGGCGGGCGCCACCATTGGCATGGCCATGACCGAGAAACAGGGCGGCACCGACGTGCGCGCCAATACCACCCGCGCTTATCCGGTGGGTGCGGGTGGGCCGGGGCAGGCCTATGAACTGGTGGGGCACAAGTGGTTCTGTTCGGCGCCGATGTGCGACGCGTTCCTGACCTTGGCCCAGACCGACAAAGGACTCACCTGTTTCCTGCTGCCTCGGCATCGCCCGGATGACACACGCAACGAGTTCTACATCCAGCGCCTGAAAAACAAGCTTGGCAACTGCTCCAACGCCTCCAGCGAAGTGGAGTTCCGAGGTGCCTTGGCGTGGATGATCGGCGAAGAAGGCCGAGGCGTGCCGACCATTATCGAGATGGTTGCCATGACCCGCTTCGATTGCATGGTTGGTTCAAGCGCCTTGATGCGCCAGGCGTTGACCCAGGCCAGTCATCATTGCACCCATCGCTCCGTCGGTGGCCGCGTGCTCAGCGAGCAGCCGTTGATGCAAAACGTGTTGGCGGACCTGGCCCTGGAAAGCGAAGCCTCATTGGCCCTGAGCATGCGCATGGGCCGCGCCCTGGACCACTTGGGCGATGAACAGGAAGCCAAGTTCGCCCGCTTGGTGACGGCGGTGGGCAAGTACTGGATCTGCAAACGTGCCCCAGCAATGATCAACGAAGCGGCCGAATGCATGGGCGGTGCGGGGTATGTCGAGGACAGCATCCTGCCGCGCCTGTACCGTGAGGCACCGGTGAATTCGACGTGGGAAGGTTCTGGCAATGTGCAATGCCTGGACGTGCTGCGGGCACTGTCCAAGGAGGCCGGCGTACTGGAAGCGTTGTTTGTCGAACTGGGGGATGGGCTGGGAGATAAACACTTGGCGCGGCATATCGAACAGTTGAAGTCGGCGTTCATGGATACCCAGGACATCCAGTATCGAGCGCGGCAGCTGACTGAAGATATCGCGCTGGCGTTGCAGGCCAAGCTGTTGCTGGAAGCGGGCAATGCGGCGGTGAGTGATGGGTTTATTGCCAGCCGGTTGGGTGAGTCGTCTGGGCGGGTGTATGGAACCTTGCCGCGTGGTGTGGATGTGGCAACCATCGTCACCCGTTCTACCCCCGAATCCCTCTGACAGCATGCGGTCAAAATGTGGGAGCGGGCTTGCCTGCGATAACGGTCAATGAGTCAAATCATTGTTGACTGATCCACCGTTATCGCAGGCAAGCCAGCTCCCACATTAATTGCATTCCAACTCTGCTGTTTCAGTGGGGCTGGGATACAGGCAAGATAAAGGCCTGCATGTCAGAACACAGGATGCTTACCGTGACCGAAGCTTTTGTTGTCGTTCAATCCGCCGAAGAAGCCGTGGACCGGCTGGCGGCTCTGCATGAGCGTGCTACCGGCGCACTCAATCAAGCCCTCAAGCAATACCTCAAGGACCGCGTCGAACCCGATGCCGAACAGCGCGCGCTGTTTCGTTACCCGGAGCTGCGCCTGACCTACCACTGCCACGGCGAAGTCCCACAGACCACCCGCGCCTACGCCAAGGTCCAACTGCCGGGGACCTACAGCGTCACCGTCACCCATCCTGCAGCGTTCCGTAAATACCTGCTGGAGCAGTTGGTGCCGCTGATGCACGATTTCACCGTGACGGTGGAAGTCGGCGTCAGCCAACAGAATATTCCGTACCCGTACGTGGTGGAGCAGGGCGACGAACTGGCCGGCTCCGGTGTGACCGCCGCGACCCTGGCCCGTGTGTTCCCCAGCACCGACTTGTCGGCTGCCACCGATGGCATTGCCGATGGCCTCTACGACTGGGAAAACACCGATCCGCTGCCCCTGGCGCTGTTCGATGCGGCCCGCGTGGACTTTTCCCTGCGTCGCCTGGTGCACTACACCGGCAGTGACTGGCGCCATGTACAACCGTGGATCCTGCTGACCAACTACCACCGCTACGTTGACCAGTTCATCCTGCATGGCCTGGAACAACTGCGCAGTGACCCGCGCTTTGTGCGCATGGTGCTGCCGGGCAACGTGGTGATCGACAAGAGCATGGACCACGGTGAAGCGTCTGCCATTGCCGCTGGCGTGGTCTGGCACCGCTACCAGATGCCGGCCTACCACCTGCAAGCCAGTGATGGCCACGGCGTGACCTTGGTGAACATCGGCGTCGGCCCGTCCAACGCCAAGAACATCACCGATCACCTGGCCGTGCTGCGTCCGCATTGCTGGCTGATGATCGGCCACTGCGGCGGCCTGCGCCAATCCCAGACCATCGGCGACTACGTGCTGGCTCACGCCTATATGCGCCGCGACGGGATTCTCGATCGCGTGGTACCGCCGAACATCCCGATCCCGGCCCTGGCCGAAGTGCAGTTGGCCTTGCAACAGGCGGCCGCCAATGTCACCGGCGAAAAAGGCGAAGAACTGAAAAAACGCCTGCGTACCGGCACTGTGCTGACTTACGACGACCGCAACTGGGAGCTGCGCTGGGCCCAGGAACGGCCGCTGATCAACCTGTCCCGCGCCGTGGCCGTGGACATGGAAAGCGGCACCATCGCTGCCCAAGGCTATCGCTTGCGAGTGCCGTACGGCACGTTGTTGTGTGTATCGGACAAGCCGCTTCACAGCGAAATAAAGCTGCCGGGTTCGGCCAACGCGTTCTATGAGCGCGCGGTGAGCCAGCACTTGAAGATCGGCATCGAGGCAGTGGATCTGCTGCGCACCGAACTCAACTCGCTGCACTCGCGCAAACTGCGCAGCTTCGACGAGCCGCCGTTCCGCTAAGCGGTTGGGATGGTTATTTAACGGTCAGGCCACTAGCATTGTCGGTCCTGACCGTTAGATGTTCCTTTGCCATGTCCCGTCCCACTCGTCCTGATTCGCGCCGCCCTGGTGTGAAACCCCCGTATTCAGCTGCACGCCGCGTTGCGAAGGCGCCACCGGCCGAGCCGAAGCTGATCCTGTTCAATAAACCCTTCGACGTGCTGACCCAGTTCAGCGACGAAGGCGGGCGCGCGACGCTCAAGGACTTTATCGACATCCCCGGCATCTACCCGGCAGGCCGCCTGGACCGTGACAGCGAAGGCTTGCTGCTGCTGACCAACGATGGCCAGTTGCAGGCGCGCATCGCCGACCCCAAGCACAAGTTGGCGAAGACTTACTGGGTGCAGGTGGAAGGTGAACCCACTGAAGAACAACTGCAGCGCCTGCGCGATGGCGTGGAGCTGAACGACGGCATGACCTTGCCCGCCGAAGCCCGGCAGTTGGAAGAACCCACGTTATGGCCGCGCAACCCGCCCGTGCGTTTTCGCAAAAGCGTGCCCACCCATTGGTTGGAACTGGTGATTCGCGAAGGGCGCAACCGTCAGGTGCGGCGCATGACGGCGGCGGTGGGTTTGCCCACGTTGCGCCTGGTGCGAGTGCGCATTGGCGAATGGTCGATCGACGGCCTGGATCAAGGCCAATGGAAGGAAGTGCCGGCGCGCCTATAGGGCGCCGGACTCGATCAGGCCGATCACCACGCTCTTGATGATGAACGCGGCCACGCCCAGCCCCAGCACGAAGAACAGGATGAACGAGCCAAAGCGCCCGGCTTTGGACTTTTTCGCCAGGTCCCACACGATAAAGCCCATGAAGATGATCAGGATGGTGACCAGGCCGGTCATCATCCATTCTTCAAACAGGGCGGGGTCGATGTTGTTCATGGGGACATTTCCGACAAAGGCAGGCGGGAAGTATAAGGCAGCGTCGCAGGCGCAACATTGACCTAAGTCGGTCGCGGTCAATGTGGGAGCTGGCTTGCCTGCGATAGCATCACCTCGGTTTTGCTGACATACCGAGTTGCCTGCATCGCAGGCAAGCCAGCTCCCACATTTGTTTTGCGGCGGTCTTAGGTACGTAAGTGAGTCAGTGGCAACTCAGTGCTATTGAGCACCTGGTTCAGCACAAAACTCGACCGCACGCTGGTCACCCCTTCAATTCGGGTCAAATGCCCCAGTAGCAGTTTCTGGTAGTGGTCCATGTCCGGCACCACCACTTTCAACTGATAGTCGGCGTCCATCCCGGTCACCAGGCTGCATTCCAACACCTGGGGCAGGGTGCGGATGGCCGCTTCGAAGTTCTCGAAACGCTCCGGTGTATGTCGGTCCATGCCGATCAGCACGTAGGCGGTAAGGCTCAGGCCGAGCATCTTGCGGTCGAGCAAGGCGACCTGGCGGGCAATGTAGCCGTCGTCCTCCAACTGCTTGACCCGGCGCGAGCACGGCGAAGGCGACAAGCCGATGCGTTCGGCCAACTCCTGGTTGGAGATCCTCGCGTCGCGCTGCAATTCCGCCAAAATACTCAGGTCGTATCGGTCAAGCTTGCTCATTGGGTTGGCCTTTGTCGTAACTATTGCGGCGAATTATCTATGAAGGGTTAAAAATTGCGCAAGCACTGTTTATTGACGCAATCTTCGCAATCATCTGTCGGGCGCAGGCGGGTATCTTTATCAACAGAATCACCGCCTGGACAACAGTCCATCGCAGCTCGCCCAATCAGGCCTGCTGCGGCCGCCACCCCAGCAGGGTTGAGCCGGCCTCCAGGCTGCACACTGTCCACAAGACGGCGTGAGGTGAGCCAACGCCAAAAGCGTTGAGCCAGGACGAAGTTCTCAAGGGGTGGCCGACGGGTCACCCCTTTTCTTTTGCCTGTAAAAATACTTCTCGTGACTGATAACCTGTCTCAGAACCGGGTGAGGCTTTTCCAGTCTCATGTTATGAGGCCGGACACTCTAGGCCCTAATCCGCAGTGAGGAATAGCATGAAGCGCATCTGGCGTTTGGCAGGTGTAGGTTTGCTGATGGTTACCGTTGGCACGCAAGTGATGGCTGACGACCGTGATAACCCACCGCGCCCTGAGGGCGGCGGTCAGCATGAACGAGGGCAAGAGGGTGGTCGGCCAGGCAATAACCAGCCACGGCCGCAGAACAACCAGCCACGCCCGGAAAACAATCAACCGCGTCAGCAGCAGGCGCCGCGCGTCGAGAACGCGCAGCCGCGTCCGCAGAACCAGCATTTCGACCGCGCCGAGCAACAGCCGCATAACGGCGGGCAGTGGCAGGGCCGGCCACAAAACGCAGAACAGCCACGGCCCGCGCCGCAACCGGCGAACAACCTCCCGATCCAGGGGCGTCCAGACACCGTTCGGCAAACCCAAGAGCCGCGCCAGGGCAACTACCAGGACATCCCGCGTCGTAACGATGGCAACCCGCATTGGCAGGCCGGCAATGGGCCGGGGCCACGTCCTGGCGGCGGCTTCAACAATGGCCACCCGAACGACGTGCGCTGGGCAGGTCGCCCTGATGGGCACGGCAATGGTTGGGGCCCAGGCCCGCAATATCGCCCTGGTTATACCGTCGACCGCTTCCACGACCGCAACTACCGCGTGCCTTACCGTGGCCAGGATTACTTTTTCTCCGGCGGCTACTGGTACCGTCCGCAGGGCCCGCGTTATGTGGTGGTGACGCCGCCGTACGGCATCCGCGTGCAATACCTGCCGGACTACGCACGGGAAGTGTGGGTGGGCAGCGCGCTGTTCTTCCTCGCCGCCGGTGCGTATTACACCTACGAGAGCAGCACCCAGCAGTACGTGGTGGTGCAACCACCAACGCAGGTGCCCGCGCCACAGCCCGCGCCGCAAGGCAATGGCTATGATGTGGTTGCCTACCCCGCCAACGGCCAGACACCGGCCCAGGTGCAGCAAGACGGCTACGACTGTTATCGCTGGGCGGTGCAGCAAAGTGGTTTCGACCCGCAGCAAGTCACCTACGCCCCCGACCCTGCGGTGGTGCAAACCTACCGCCAGGCCCAGGGCAATTGCCTGACCAGCCGCGGCTACCAGGTGCAGTACTAGGCCTTGTTGCCCGTGACCACTTCCCGCGGGTCGGCGTGCACCAGCACTTCGGCACGCGGGTAGGCCTGGTGAATGGCGTCGGCGGCTTGGTCGCTGATGCCATGAGCGACTGACAGCGTCAATTCTCCCGGCAATTCCAGGTGCAACTGCACGAACCAGTGGTTGCCCGAGATGCGCGTGCGCAAGTCATGGGCACCCAGCACCCCCGGAACGCCACGAGCCAATTCCAACATGTGCTGGCTGACTTCCGGCGGCAGCTCTTCGTCCATCAGTACCGCAAAGCTTTCCCGGGCGATCTGGACCGCGCTCCATAAAATGTAGGCGGCGATGCCCAGGCCGAACCACGCATCCACTTGATGAAAGCCCATGCCCGCGAGCACCAGCGCCACCAGGATGCTGCCGTTGAGCATCAGGTCCGAGCGGTAATGCAGCGAGTCCGCCCGCACGGCGTTGGAGCCGGTTTCGCGGATTACCCGGTGTTGCAGCATCAGCAGCGCCACGGTCAGTACCAGCGAAAAGATGATCACGCCGATGCTCAACCACGGCGCGCCCACCGGTTCCGGGTGCTGTAAACGCTGGTAGGCCTGGAACGCGATCAACACCGCACTGCCGCCGATAAACAGCGCCTGGGCCATGCCCGACAACGATTCCGCCTTGCCATGCCCGTAACGGTGATCGTCATCTGCCGGGCGCAGCGCGTAATGCACTGCAAGCAAATTGAGCAGCGATGTCACGCCGTCCAGCAGCGAGTCGGTCAACCCGGCGAGCATGCTCACCGAGCCGCTGAGCCACCAGGCGATGGCCTTGGTGATAATCAGCGCACAAGCCACGCCCACCGAGGCGCGGGTGGCCAGGCGCAAAAGCCTGGCGTGTTCGGGACTGCTGGTCATAGACGGATCGAATCCTTAAGCGGCGGGTTGCAGGCCCAGGGAAGCCAGCTGTTGCACGCTGCCCTTGAACTGGATCATGCGTGGGTCGTCCAGCGGCAGGCTGCGGCCGGTTTCTTTCTGGATGATGGTTTGCAGCTTGCCGTTGTCGACTTTGCCGTCTGCGCCGATGGCTTCGTGGAGTTTTGCCGGGTCGACTTGGGCGGTCTTGCCCGGTTCGAAGTAGATGGCGCCGGTGGCGAAGTCGACGCCGAAGGCAATCAGGCCCGGGATCACGTAGAACAGCAGGCCGATGGCATCGAGCACCGCCACGGTGGGGTCGATCTTGCCGTCGATCTGGCCACGGCGGTCCGGGAAGAAGATCGAACCGCAGGCGGTCAGTTGGCTCAGCAGGGTAACGGTGAGGACACCGCCGATGATACGGGACGCGATACGCATGAAATTCTCCTGAACACAGTTGATAAGGGACTATATGACAATTGCGCTGAACGACGCCGCTCTAATGTGGGAGCTGGCTTGCCTGCGATAGCGGTGTATCAGAGCCACATTGGCAGGCTGACCCACCGCTATCGCAGGCAAGCCAGCTCCCACCATTGACCGCGTTGCCAAGCGAAGGGTGCGGTGCTTGTGAGACCACCGCCGGCATCCGGCAGTTCGCCGTTATACTCGCCGCTCTGCTTTGGAGCCAGTATGAATTCGTTGCCGATCGATGATGTTTTACCCGCCCTGCGTGACGCCTTGGCGACTCGCCATGAAGCCGTGCTGGAAGCGCCCCCCGGCGCCGGTAAAACCACCCGTGTACCCTTGGCGCTGTTGAACGAGCCATGGCTGGCCGGGCAGACCATCCTGATGCTCGAACCCCGCCGCCTGGCCGCCCGCGCCGCGGCGGAGCGACTGGCCAGCGAATTGGGCGAGAAGGTCGGCGAAACCGTGGGCTATCGCATTCGCCTCGACAGCAAAGTCGGCCCCAACACCCGTATCGAAGTGGTCACCGAAGGCATCCTCACCCGTCGCCTGCAAGACGACCCGGCGCTGGACGGCGTGGGCCTGCTGATCTTTGACGAGTTCCACGAGCGCAGTCTCGACGCCGACCTGGCGCTGGCCCTTAGCCTGAATGGCCGCGACCTGTTCCGCGATGAGCAGCCGCTGAAAATCCTGCTGATGTCCGCGACCCTCGAAGGCGAGCGCCTGGCGGGCTTGCTAGATAACGCGCCGATCCTGCGCAGCGAAGGGCGCATGTTCCCGGTGCAGATGCGCTGGGGGCGGCCGTACCAGGCGGGGGAGTTTATCGAGCCGCGTTTGGTACAGACCATCCTCGAAGCGCTGCATGACGAAACCGGCAGCGTGCTGGTGTTCCTACCCGGCCAGGCGGAAATTCGTCGGGTCAACCAGCAACTGGCCGACGCCCTCGGTGATCGCAGCGATGTGCTGCTGTGCCCCCTGCATGGCGAGCTGGACCTCAACGCTCAACGCGCCGCCATCGATCCGGCACCCCTCGGCAAACGCAAAGTAGTGCTGGCCACCAACATCGCCGAGACCAGCCTGACCATCAACGGCGTGCGTGTAGTGATCGATGCCGGGCTGGCGCGCGTGCCGCGTTTCGACCCTGGCAGCGGCATGACCCGCCTCGACACCCAGCGCATCTCTCGCGCCAGCGCCACCCAGCGTGCCGGTCGGGCAGGGCGGTTGGAGCCTGGGGTGTGTTATCGGTTGTGGTCCGAGGACCAACATGAAGGGTTGGCGGCCTACAGCAGCGCGGAAATCCTTGCCGCCGACCTTGCAGGTTTAGCCCTGCAGTTGGCTCGCTGGGGCGTCACCCCCAATCAACTGGTGTGGTTGGATGTGCCGCCGACCGCTGCGTATGCCCAGGCCCAGGACTTGTTGATGCGACTGGGCGCCTTGAACGACAACAAACTCACCGCTCACGGCCAAAAAATGGCTGAGCTGCCGGCTCATCCGCGTATCGGTCATTTGCTGTTACGCGGTCAGGAGCTGGGTTTGGCGGCAACCGCGTGTGATGTCGCGGCGCTGCTGGGGGAGCGCGATATCTTGCGCGGGGGCGGCGCGGATTTGCACAGCCGCCTGGCGTTGCTCTCCGGCGAAGAACGTGCACGCGGCGCCCAAGGCGGCGTGCAGCGGGCCAAGCAGCTGGCACGCCAGTATCGCGGCTACCTGAGAGGCCAGGCCACGCAACCCGTGACCGACCCTGATCACCCGCGCTGGCTCGGTGCCCTGTTGGCATTGGCCTACCCGGACCGCGTTGCCCAGCAACGTCGCCCCGGAGGCGCGGAATACCGCTTGGCCAACGGCCGTGCCGCGCTGTTTGCCGAAGCCGACAGCCTGATGAAACAGCCGTGGTTGGTGATCGCCGACCTCGGCAGCCGCCAGGGCCAGCGCGAAGAGCGTATCTATTTGGCGGCGGATTTTGACCCCGCACTGTTCGATTCGGTGCTGGCCGAGCAGGTGCGCACTGTCGATCAACTCGACTGGGATGAACGTGAAGGCGTACTGCGCGCTGAACGCCAGCGCAAAGTCGGTGAACTGGTGCTCAGCCGCGAGGCCCTTACGGGCCTCGACGAATCCGCTCGCAGCCAGGCGTTGGTTAACCTGGTACGCCGCAAGGGGCTGGAGTTATTGCCCTGGACTCCGGAACTGCGCCAATGGCAGGCCCGCGTCATGCTGCTGCGCCAACTGGATGCCGGTAAAACCAGCGAATGGCCCGATATCAGCGACAACGCCTTGCTCGCCGGGCTGGAGCACTGGCTGATGCCTTACCTGGGCAAAGTCTCGCGGCTGAGCCATTTCGCCAACCTGGATATCGCAAGCTTCCTGCACAACCTGCTGCCCTGGCCGCTGCCCCAGCGCCTCGACGAACTGGCGCCGCAACATGTGAAAGTGCCGTCGGGTTCGTCGGTGCCGTTGGACTACAGCGAACAGCCACCGATTCTGGCGGTGCGCCTGCAGGAATTGTTCGGGCTGGCAGACACCCCGCGCATTGCCGGCGGCCGTCAGGTGGTGAAGCTGCACCTGCTGTCCCCGGCGCGACGGCCGGTGCAGGTGACGCAGGATCTGGCGAACTTCTGGCGCAGTACCTACGCCGACGTGAAGAAGGATCTGAAGGGGCGGTACCCCAAGCACTACTGGCCGGATGACCCGTTGGTGGCCGAGCCCACTGCCAGGATCAAACCCCGAAAGTAGGCGCTGCGCAGATCAACTGTGGGAGCTGGCTTGCCTGCGATGGCATCGCCGCGGTGTACCTGAGAGGCCGCGTCGTCTGCATCGCAGGCAAGCCAGCTCCCACAGAGGGTTGTTATTGCGCAGCTGGCAACAGGAAGCGTGCAATCACCGGCAGATGGTTGGAGATACGCAACGTGTCGTCCTGGCGCACTCGGGCTTCCACCCGCTTGATGCGCGGGCTGTAGAACAGGTAATCAAGCGTGCGGTCCGGCCCATCGACACTCGGGTCATTGGGAAAGTGAGTCAGCCACTTTTCACGGTCGATGCCGCTGGATTGGCTGTTGCTCGGGATCATCGGGTATTTGTCCCACAGCAGGTGCAGCTCGCTGTCCGGTGAATACTGCCCGCGCTTGTCGGCGTCCAGGCGTAGGAATTGCCCCAGGGGCAGCAGGTTGAAATCCCCGCCGATCAACCAAGGCGTGCCCCGGCCTTCGAATTTATCCAGCAGTTTGACGGTGGCCTGGACCTGCTCCTGTACGGCGTTGCGTCCGGGCATGTCGCCATCCAGGCGGGTGTTGAGCACCGCCAGTTGGCCCCCGTCGCTCAGCGGCAGGTAGGTCAACAACAGGGCGGGCTTGGGTTGGAACTGACGGCTGATGAAGTTGGCCGGGGCCGCCGGCAATTGCAGGCGTTCGGCGTGTTCGATCTGGTAGCGGCTCAGCGTCGCCAGCTTGCGGCCTACACTGCCGAAGATATGCCAGTCGGGGACGAAGTCGGCTTTCCAGTCGAAGGCTTGGGCACTGCAGGGGTAGAGATCGACCAGGCGCTCTTGCAGCAGGGCGAGTTGGTCCTGGTAATGAGACGGCTTGGCGTTTTCATCGATCTCCTGCAGCAGCAGGAGGTCGGGTTGTTCGTCGCGAATCACCCGCGCCACTTCGTCGAGGCTGGCGGCCATGTCTTCCACGGTGGGGCGTTCATCTGGGCCACTGCCGTCGGCGGTGTCGTACCAGAACACGTAGTTCTTGCCGGCCAGGTATTGCACGTTCCAAGTCATGACCTTAAGCGCCTGCCCCGGCAGCAGTGTCGGCGCACGGGGGGCGACGCAGCTCACCGGCAGGGTTTCCTTCGCTTCGGGGCGCCAGGTCAGGCTGTAGATCAGGGCGGCGAGCAGGCCCGCAATGATCAACAGGCCCAACAGGGTTATGCGCAATAAACGGGTCATCGGCTCGGCTTATAGCGTTTTAGGAATGCCACGGAGCATATCACCGCGCGTCGGCATCGCCACCGATCAGCATGAATAAACGGAACAACACCACGCTGGTGAACAGTTGCAGGAAGCTGTGAGCGCTGTCGATCAACAGTCCCAGCAGCGGCGCCGGGGTTGGGTAGGCGGCCACGCTGGCGCCCTTGAGCAGCCACAACGGCGTCATCACGCATAGCAGGCACACCAGGATTCGCCAGAAATGCCCACGGGTCAGGCGGAAGCTTTCCTTCATCGCCTCCAGCGCTGGCATGCCGCGCAGCACCAGCAGGTATTCGGCGAATGCCAGCACCACCATCAGCCACAGGCCGGGCAGGAAATACAGCGACAGCCCCAGCAAGATCAGCAAGGTACTGATGGCCGTCAGCAGGGCGAAGCGCGGCCACAGGGTCAGCGCCATGGCCCACACGTCCTTGGTACGCGGCGACTCGCCACGGGTGCGGGCGTCAAGAAACAGGATCAGCGCGCCGGTGTACAGCGGGTACACCAGCAACCCCACGACCACGCTGTAGCCGGGGAAGGCATCCGGGCCGATTGCGTGGTTGAGCACCTGTTGCAGCAGGGCTTCGAGGATCACCAACGGCAGGCACAACTG
This sequence comes from Pseudomonas sp. PGPPP1, assembly GCF_002255865.1. NCBI lineage: Bacteria > Pseudomonadati > Pseudomonadota > Gammaproteobacteria > Pseudomonadales > Pseudomonadaceae > Pseudomonas > Pseudomonas sp. PGPPP1. The sequence continues at coordinate 113,953 of NZ_NKIG01000004.1, forward strand.
GACGATGGCGCCCAGGTTGTGTTGGGTGAAACGCAAGGAGTCGCGGAGCACGTCTAACGGATTCATCAAGTTCATCGCTGGCCTGAAAGCAAGGGCAACACTTTAACCGATCATGGCTGGGCGTAAGCAAACGTAAACCTTGAGTAAAGACCATTGAAACAACTGGTAACAGCCCCATAACTAGTCCGTACCTTAGCCTGATCACAGGCGGGACCATGATTTTTACCGGCAATCTAACGAGGTCGCCATGAACAGCGAAGAGCAAACCCTGATCGATGGACTGTTTTCACGGTTGCAGCAAGCCGAAACGGACTCAGCCCCCCGCGACGCCCTGGCCGAAGCGCGGATCAAGGAGCACATGACTCGCCAACCGGCGGCCGGGTACTACATGACCCAGTCGATTCTGGTGCAGGAACACGCGCTCAAGAGCCTCGACGCGCAGAACAAGCAGCAAGCGCAGCAGATCCAACAGTTGCAGGATGAGTTGCAGCAGGCCAAATCCCAGGCTTCCCAACCGGCACCAAGCAGCGGCGGCTTCCTGTCGAGTATCTTTGGCGGCGGTTCCCGCGACCCACAGCCAGCGCCCAGTGCTCCGGCTTCCAACGGTGGCGGCTGGCGTGAACCGGCGCGGCCTTCGTTTGGCCAGCCTGCGCCGCAGCAAAACTACGGCGCGCCCCAGCAAAATTATCAACAGCCGCAGCAAGCGCCCGCCGCTCCTATTGGCAGCGGTTTCCTCGGTGGTGCGCTGAAAACCGCCGCCGGTGTGGCCGGTGGCGTGATGCTGGCTGAAGGCATCAGCAGCCTGTTCAACCACAACTCGCAACAACCGCAGGTCGTGGAAGAAATCATCCGCGAAGAGCCGGCGCCCGCCAGTGACAACGGCAACTGGGGCAACGATGACCAGCGTTTCGCCGGTAATGACAGCTGGGGCAGCAACAACTCGGACAGCTTTGCCGACAGCGATTATTCCGACGACTCCTCTTCCTTCGGCGACGACGATTCCTTCGTCTGACACACCCAGGCCCGGGGCGCTTCGTCGCCCCGGGCTGATTTTTTCCGGAAACTTTCACGCGGCTGGCATACTGGCACCCTTTCCGGGCCCTGGCGCCTGGCTGTCATGAGGAAGTGCGGTGAAGAAAATTGCAGTGTTCGCCGATGTGCAAAACCTCTACTACACCGTCCGCCAGGCCTATGGCTGCCACTTCAATTACGCCGCCCTGTGGGCTGACATCAGCTCGCGCGGGCAGATCGTCGAGGCGTACGCCTATGCCATCGACCGGGGCGACAGCAAGCAGCAGCAGTTCCAGCAGATCCTGCGCAACCTGGGCTTTACGGTAAAACTCAAGCCCTACATCCAGCGCAGCGACGGCTCGGCCAAGGGCGACTGGGACGTGGGCATCACCATCGACATCATGGACGCCGCCGACCACGTCGACGAAATCGTCCTGGCTTCCGGCGACGGTGACTTCGACATGTTGCTCGACCGGGTTATCCACAAGCATGGCGTGGAAGCTGTGGCCTATGGCGTGCCGGGGCTGACGGCGAACTCGTTGATCCGTGCGGCGAGTCGCTACGTGCCGATTGAAGGCGCGTTGTTGCTTAAATAAATTGATTAGACGGAGTTGGAACAGGTTTGGAACGTATAGCGGTCATCGACTTTGAAACCACCGGCATCACCCCGAGCAGCCACTGCCGCGCCACCGAAATCGCCGTGGTCATCCTCGAACGTGGCCAGATCGTGGACCGCTACCAGAGCCTGATGAATGCTGGTGTACGCGTGCCCGGTTTCATCGAGCAACTTACCGGCATCAGCAACGCGATGCTGCGCGCTGCGCCGCCAGCCGAGCGGGTGATGAACGAGGTCAATGAGTTCGTCGGCACCACGCCGCTGCTGGCGCACAACGCTGCGTTCGACCAGAAGTTCTGGGACTTCGAACTGGGCCTGATCCGCCGCACCCGCCTGCAAAAATTCGCTTGCTCGCTATTGCTGGCGCGTCGCCTTATGCCGACAGCACCGAACCACAAGCTCGGCACCTTGAATTCGTTTGCCCAACTGCCTCACACCGGCAAGGCTCACCGGGCGATGGCGGATGCGGAGATGGCTGCCAACTTGACCGCTCACCTGGCTCAGGAACTGCGCGGCACGCATGGTTTGCGTGAACTGTCCCACGACCTGCTGTGCACTTTGCAGAAAGTGCCGGCGGCGAAGATCACCGAGCACCTCAAGAAGCATCGCGGGTTCTGATCCCGCCACACTCCAAAAAACACCGAAGATCCAAATGTGGGAGCAAGCCCGCTCCCACATTAGGTCTTTGGCATTCTCAGGAGATGAGTGCCATCACTGACGCTGGCGATCCCGACCCACCTTCAAGCGCCAATACACCAATCACTAACGTCGCGCCTTTAGGCGGCAACTGGTCTAAGTGGGTCAAACACTCCAACACAATCCCGTTGCCCGCCAACACCGCACGGTTGGTCGCGAACGTACTGCTTTGCCCCGGATCAACCCCGTGGGTATCAATGCCGACACCGGCTACTTGGCGCTGGGACAGCAGAAATTGAATTGCCGCCTCGCCGATCCCCGGGAAATGCGAGCCTTGGGCATCCTGGCCAAAGAACGCCACCGGATCATCCCAAAGGTGCTGCCAGCCGGTGTACATCAACACCACGCAGCCCGGTTCGATGCGGCCGTGTTGGTTCTCCCAGTCTTGAATGTCCTGCACGCTGATTTCGTAATCCGGCGTGCATCCGGCCCGTACGTCGATGACCACCGCAGGCCGCACCAGGTCGTGGGGTTGATAGCCGTCGATGCCTATGCCATCAGCATAAAAGCTGTTCGGCGCGTTCATGTGGGTGGCGCTGTGTTCGCCCATGCTGAAACGGCGTAGGAAGTAGCCGTCTTTGCTCAACGACGCGAAATCTTCGAACACCACCGACGGGTCCCCCGGCCACAAAGGAATTCGCGGGCTGATCGGATGGCTGAGGCTGACGACCTTACCCACCATTTTTCACCTCCAGTTGCTCCAACGGCACCCGCCGCTCTATCGCACTCGACAAAATAATCGAAGTCTTGCTGAACCCAAACTTCGCCACCCGGTTGATCAAGTTCTCCAACTCCGGCATCGAGCCGACCGCCGCTTGCATAATCACGCACGGGTCACCCGTTACCCGATGGCATTCAGTCAGTTCGGGGATTTCTGCCAAGGCGTCATACACCTTCTGGCTTCCATGATTGGTCAGTCGCAACTCAATCACGCACTGAATCGGCAAGCCGACTTTGGACAGGTCCACCTTGGCTTGATACCCCGTGATCACCCCGCTGGCCTCAAGCTTGGCCACGCGTTCAGCCACGGCTGGAGCGGAGAGATTCACCGTGCGCGCTAATTGCGCATAGGACGCGCGGCCGTCTTCGAGCAGGGCGCTGAGGAGCATGCGGTCGTATTTGTCCATGATAAGGCTCCCGTTGCGCGTGGCTTTCGAAAGCACGGTTTATAGCCTTCATAACCATGCTTTGAAAAGTGTATGGGCGGTTTAAACAGGTTTTGTAACTTATGTTTAACGGGCTGCTTTTTTAGAATAAGCGTCCTTTCTCCTGCCATAGAGCCGCCCAATGCCTGGCCCCAGTCGCTTTCCCTTACCGTTGATCGCCGCCTTTTTTGCGCTGTATGTGATCTGGGGTTCCACCTACCTGGTGATCCGCATCGGCGTGGAGTACTGGCCGCCGCTGATGTTGGGCGGGATTCGCTTCTTGGCGGCGGGGGCGGTGATGTACGGTTTTCTGCGCTGGCGCGGGGTGCCAGCGCCGACCTGGGTGCAGTGGAAAGCGGCGGCCAAGATCGGCGTTTTGCTGCTGACCTTCGGCAATGGCGCGGTCAGCGTCGCGGAGCACACAGGTGTGTCGTCCGGCGTGGCCGCGCTGGCGGTGGCGACGGTGCCGCTGTTTACCTTGTTGTGTGGCTATTTTTGGGGCGCGCGCAATACAAAGCTGGAATGGGCGGGTGTGATTCTGGGCATGATCGGCATCGCCATGCTCAATATGGGCAGCACCTTGCAATCGAGCCCGATGGGCGCGGCTTTGTTGTTATTCGCCGCAGCGTCGTGGGCGTTCGGTTCGGTGTGGAGCCGGCGCTTGCCGCTGCCTCAAGGCGCCATGGCCAGTGCCGCAGAAATGCTGGTGGCGGGTGTCACGCTGTTGATCGGCAGTGCGCTGACCGGTGAGCGCCTGCACGCCATGCCGCCCGTAGAGGGCTGGTTGGCCCTGGCTTACCTGGCCGTGTTTGGTTCGATCATCGCCTTCAATGCCTACATGTACCTGCTCAAGCACGTGCGTCCGGCGGCGGCCACCAGTTATGCCTACGTCAACCCGGCGGTGGCGGTGTTGCTGGGGATCGTATTCGTGGGCGAGACCATCGGCCTGGAAGAAGCCTTGGCCATGTTGGTGATCATCAGCGCGGTGCTGTTGATCAGCCTGCCCCAGTGGCGCAAGCCCAAGCCGGAAATAAGGTAAACTGCGGCCCATTGCGTTCCTTGCGCTGAATTTTCCTACGGTAAACACATGACTTTCGCCACCCTTGGCCTGATCGAACCCTTGCTGCGCGCCCTTGAGACGCTTGGCTACCAGACCCCGACGCCGGTGCAGGCGCAAGCCATTCCGGCGGTGCTGGCCGGTCGCGACCTGATGGCTGCGGCCCAGACCGGTACCGGCAAGACCGCCGGTTTCGCCGTGCCGTTGCTGCAACTGCTGACCATGGAAGGGCCGAAAGTCGCTGCCAACTCGGCGCGTGCGTTGATCCTGTGCCCCACCCGCGAGTTGGCCGAGCAGGTTCACGCCAGTGTTGCCGAGTATGCGCAAAACCTGCCGCTGACCACTTATGCGGTGTACGGCGGCGTGAGCATCAACCCGCAGATGATGAAGCTGCGCAAGGGCGTCGACATTCTGGTCGCCACGCCTGGCCGCCTGATCGACCTGTTTCGCCAGAACGCGCTGAAACTCAACCAGCTGCAAACCCTGGTGCTGGACGAAGCCGACCGCATGCTCGACCTGGGCTTCTCCGAAGAGCTGGCGAACATCTACCGCATGTTGCCGAAGAAGCGCCAGACGTTGCTGTTCTCTGCCACTTTCTCCGATGACATCCGCCAGTTGGCCGGGCAGATGCTCAACGACCCGCTGAGTATCGAAGTCAGCCCGCGCAACGTGGCTGCCAACACGGTGAAGCAGTGGATCGTGCCGGTGGACAAGAAGCGCAAGCCGGAGCTGTTTGTGCACCTGATGCGTAAAGGCCGTTGGAAGCAGGTGCTGGTGTTCGCCAAGACCCGTAACGGTGTAGATGCGCTGGTGGACAAGTTGCAGGGCCTGGGCATCAATGCCGACGGTATCCATGGCGACAAACCGCAGGCCACGCGCCAACGTGCGCTGGACCGTTTCAAGAGCAGCGATGTGCAGATCCTGGTGGCCACCGATGTGGCGGCCCGTGGCCTGGACATCGAAGACCTGCCGCTGGTGGTCAACTTTGACCTGCCAATCGTTGCCGAGGATTACATCCACCGCATCGGCCGTACCGGTCGTGCGGGCAATACCGGCGAGGCGATTTCCCTGGTGTGTGCCGATGAAGTGAACATGCTTTCGGCCATCGAAATGCTGACCCGTCAGACCTTGGCTCGCCACATGGAGCAGGATTTCGAACCGGAGCACCGCGTGCCGGACACCGACGCCAGTGGGCAAGTGGTGAAGAAACCGAAAAAACCGAAGAAGCCTAAAACGTCCGGTGGTGGCGGCAAGCGCAACCTGGGCAAGTGGGTGGACAGCGGAGAAGTGGCGCCGGCGGAACCTTCGATCAAGCCGGTGCGCAAGGTGCCGGTGTTTAATACTGGGCCGCGTAAGAAGAAGTAATTTTTGGGTGAGGCTGATGGCCTCATCGCAGGCAAGCCAGCTCCCACATTTTTGATTTGTGAATACATTCAAAATGTGGGAGCTGGCTTGCCTGCGATGGCGGGCCTGAGCGCGCCAAAAATCTCAGCGCTTAAGCCACTCCAACATCCCCCGCCCAGCCGCCAGTCCACTGGCAAAACACCCGGTCAGTAAATACCCACCGGTCGGCGCCTCCCAGTCCAACATCTCTCCCGCACAAAACACCCCTGGCAATTGCTTGAGCATCAAGCGTTCATCCAGCGCCTCGAACGGCACGCCGCCTGCGGTGCTGATGGCTTCATCCATTGGCCGCGTTTTCACCAGGGTCAGTGGCAGCGCCTTGATATCCACCGCTAATTGCGCCGGATCATTGAAGTGTTCCACAGGCGCCAACTCGCGCAACAGCGCCGCTTTCACGCCATCCAACCCCAACTGACTGTGCAAGTGCTTGCTCATTGACCGCGAACCACGCGGCTTGGCCAACGCAGCTTGAATTTTGTCCACAGGCTTGCTTGGCAACAGGTCGATATGCACCGTGGCCGACCCCTCGCGGTTGATCGCTTCCCGAATCGGTGCCGACAGCGCGTAGATCAGGCTGCCCTCGATGCCGGTCGCGGTGACCACACATTCGCCCAGCCGAGGTTTGTCGTCACCCAGTCCGATGGCGACGTTTTTCAGCGGTGCGCCGGCGAATTTGCTGACCATCAATTCGCTCCAGGCCGACACCTCGAAACCACAGTTGCTTGGCTGTAGCGGGGCGTAGTGCACGCCCTTGTCTGCCAGCAGTTTGAGCCAAGCCCCGTCGGAACCCAGACGCGACCAACTCCCCCCGCCGAGGGCCAGCAGCACCGCATCGCTTTGGATGGTTTTTTCGCCTTCGGGGCTGTGGATAAGTAAATCACCGTCGGCATTCCAGCCGGTCCAGCGGTGTCGGGTGTGGATAACCACGCCTTGATCCCGCAGGCGCTTGAGCCAGGCACGCAGCAGGGGCGCAGCTTTCATGTCGGTAGGAAATACACGGCCCGATGTGCCGACAAAGGTCTCGATCCCCAACCCGTGTATCCATTCACATAAGGCTTCGGCGCCAAACGCACGCAGCAGCGGCGCCATGTGCGGTGCACGTTCGGCGTAACGCGACAGGAACGCCGGGTAGTCTTCGGAGTGGGTGATGTTCATGCCGCCCACGCCGGCCAGCAGGAATTTTCGCCCCACCGATGGCATGCCGTCGTACAGGTCGACGCGCAGCCCTGCCTGGCTCAAGACTTCGGCGGCCATCAGCCCGGCGGGGCCGCCGCCGATGAGGGTGACGTGTTGAGGTGGGGTCTGGGGCATGGCGAGGGCTACGGTCGAATAAACAGGCCGAGCATTCTACCCGACGATCGCGCAAACGCCTGATCAAAAAACGTACAGCTTTGTGCAGCCCATGCAGACAGTGGCTCTTGGACGCTTACGCTCAAGTTATCCACAGGCCGTTCCACAGGCATTGTGGGTAAAGCCCACAGTTCAATGACAGCCTGATGACGTCCACACCCGTTGTGCGCTGTGGTGCAGGATGCCGTGGCGGCGGGCCAGGGCAGGGCGGTCCTTGCTGTAGCCGCCGCCGATCACGCCCATCACGGGAATGTCGCGGCCCAGGCAATGGCGCATCACGCTTTCATCGCGGGCGGCCACGCCTTGGTCTGTCAGCTTGAGGTAACCGAGGGCGTCGTCCTTGTGCACATCGACCCCGGCGTCGTACAGCACCAGGTCCGGCTGGTACAGCGGCAGCAGGTAGTTGAGGGCATCGTCCACCACCTTGAGGTAGTCGACGTCGCCCATGCCCATGGGCAGCGGGATGTCCCAGTCGCTTTGGGCCTTGCGTGCGGGGAAGTTCTTTTCGCAGTGCAGCGACACGGTGATGGCGTCTGGTGTGTCATGAAGGATGCGCGCGGTGCCATCGCCTTGGTGCACGTCGCAATCGAAGATCAGCACACGGTTGACCCGGCCGCTGGCCAGCAGGTAATGACTGATCACTGCCAGGTCATTGAAGATGCAAAAGCCTGCGGGGTAATCGTAGTGGGCGTGATGGGTGCCCCCCGCCAAATGACAGGCCAGGCCGTGTTCCAAGGCTTTTTCTGCGGCCAGGATCGAACCGCCCACTGCCCGCACGGTGCGTCGGGCCAGGGCTTCGTTCCAGGGGAGGCCGAGACGGCGCTGGTCTTCGCGGGACAGTTCGCCACCCATGTAGCGTTCGATGTAGCCGGGGTCATGGGCCAGGGCCAGGATCTCGGGTGGGCAGAGTTGTGGGCGCAGCAGTTGGCTGTCCTCAGTCAGTCCACTGGACACCAAGTGGTCACGCAACAGGCGGAACTTGTCCATGGGGAAGCGATGGTCCGCCGGGAACTCGGGGCTGTAGTCGTCGTGGTAGATCAGTGGCAGGGGCATGGGATTTTCTGACGGGAACCTGCGACGCATCTTACCCGCGTTGTACACTCACGCACATGGCAAGGGAGGGGACCCATGGAGCCGATACTCGAACTGGAAAGTGCACGCTTGGTGTTGCGCCAATGGCGCGACAGTGACCTGGCGGAATTTGCACGGATGTGCGCCGACCCGCAGGTGATGCGCTATTTCCCGGCCAAACTGAGTCACCTGGAAAGCGCCGCGTTGATCGGCCGGATTCGCGGCCACTTCGCCGAATACGGTTTTGGCCCATGGGCCTTGCAGCGTAAAGACACCGGCGAATTCATCGGCCTTACCGGCTTGCAGCATGTCAACTTCGACGCCGCATTTACCCCCGCAGTGGAAATCGGCTGGCGCCTGGCCCGTGAGCATTGGGGCCTGGGTTACGCTAGCGAGGCGGCCTGGACGGCGCTGCGGTGTGGTTTCGACCGGTTGCAGTTGGACGAGATCGTCGCCTTCACCACCGAAGCCAATCTGCCATCACAAAAAGTCATGCAGGCCATCGGTATGCATTACGATCCCCAGGCAGATTTTGAACACCCCAAGGTCGCAGCCGATGACCCGCTGCGCCATCATGTGTTGTATCGCATCACCCGCGCCCAATGGTTGGACACGCTGCACGGATAAGCAGCCCGGAATGCCCCATAGATTGTAGGAGTTGCTCTATGAGCCAAGTATTGGAAGATCTGGTAGACCTGCTGACCCTGGAGCCGATCGAGGAAAACCTCTTTCGCGGCCGCAGTCAGGACCTGGGTTTTCGCCAACTGTTCGGCGGCCAGGTGCTTGGCCAGTCGCTGTCGGCCGCCAGCCAGACCGTAGAAGAAGCGCGGCACGTGCACTCCCTGCATGGTTATTTCCTGCGCCCCGGCGATGCGGCCTTGCCGGTGGTGTATTCGGTGGACCGCGTGCGTGACGGCGGCAGCTTCAGCACCCGTCGCGTCACGGCGATCCAGAAAGGCCACCCGATCTTCACGTGCACCACGTCGTTTCAGTACGACGAGCAAGGCTTTGACCACCAGACCACCATGCCCGTGGTGGTCGGCCCGGAGAACCTGCCGTCGGAACTGGAATTGACCCAGCAGCGCGCCCACCTGATCCCCGAGCACATGCGCGACAAGCTGCTGTGCCCCAAGCCGATTGAAGTGCGCCCGGTCACCGAAAAAGACCCGTTCAACCCGCAGCCGTCAGACCCGGTCAAGTACGTGTGGTTTCGTGCCGACGGTGCTTTGGCCGATACGCCGGCGCTGCATAAGTACTTGCTGGCCTACGCCTCGGATTTCGGCCTGCTGACCACCTCGCTGCTGCCCCATGGCAAGACCGTGTGGCAGAAAGACATGCAGGTCGCCAGCCTCGACCATGCGCTGTGGTTCCACGCTGACCTGCGTGCGGACGACTGGTTGCTGTACGCCATGGACAGCCCATGGGCCGGTAACTCCCGTGGGTTCTCCCGTGGCAGTGTGTACAACCGCGCCGGGCAGTTGGTGGCATCGGTGACCCAGGAAGGCTTGATCCGCCATCGCAAGGATTGGGCATGAGCCTGTCAGACGTTAAGCACTGGGTGTTCGACATGGACGGCACCCTGACGGTGGCCGTGCATGATTTTGCGGCGATTCGTGAGGCCCTGGACATTCCGCCAGAGGACGACATCTTGACTTACCTCGCTGCGTTGCCGGTGGATGTGGCGGCGGCCAAGCATGCGTGGTTGCTGGAGCACGAACGCGAGCTGGCGTTGGGTTCGGTCGCAGCCGAAGGCGCGGTAGAGCTAGTGCGTGAGCTGGCTGGGCGGGGCTATCGCCTGGGCATTCTGACCCGCAATGCGCGGGAGCTGGCGCACATCACCCTTGAGGCGATTGGCCTGGCGGACTGCTTTGCCGTCGAGGATGTGTTGGGGCGTGATGATGCGCAGCCGAAGCCGGATCCGGATGGGTTGTTGAAACTGGCGGCGGCCTGGGAGGTAGCGCCAGGCGAGATGGTGATGGTCGGGGACTATCGCTTTGACCTGGATTGCGGCCGGGCGGCGGGGACGCGGACGGTGTTGGTCAACTTGCCGGAAAACCCGTGGCCGGAGCTGGCGGATTGGCATGCCGAGGACTGCTCGGCCTTGCGCCGGATGATCCAGCCCAGCCAATAGAGATCAAGTGTGGGAGCTGGCTTGCCTGCGATGGCATCCCCCTGGTTTGACTGACAGACCGAGGTGCCTGCATCGCAGGCAAGCCAGCTCCCACACAAGCTGGCTCCCACATTTCTGATTGAGTTTCTTCAGGGATTACTCTGAGAACAACACCTTCTGCCCCTGCGGCGACGTAAACATCCCATCCCCGTTATGCCCCACCCCTGGTACTTCCACCAACTTATGCCCCAACTGCGGGTGCCGCTGCTTGAGGTAGTCAAAATAGTTGTGCCCGCGAATCAGCCGATACGCGCCTTGGGTTTCGGCCTCGCAGCTTTTATCCAAGGCTGGGTGGTTTGGGTCGGTGTCTTGCTGGCCCAGCAGGTAGGTGATGTTGCGTGACACATACACCTGCTCAAGCTGCTCGGCGCTTTGGCCTTTGGCATAGGCCGGCAGGTTTTGCAGGCCGTATTTCCAGTCGTTGAAGCCAGGGCAACTGGCGGTGTCGAATTTCACCGGGCGTTGTGGGGTGAAGTAGGCGTAGGACGATGGGTTGGCCACCACATACCGCAGGCTGATGCCCTCGGTTTGCAGCATCGGGTGATCGTGGCCGGTGAGGGCGAAACGCTGCACCACTTGGCCGCCACCGGAATGCCCGGCGACTACGATTTCCTTGAGTGCCGGGAACAGCTTGCGGTTGCCCAGGTGCTTGATGATCTGGTCGAGGGCGCCGTAGGAGCTGATTTGGCCCGGACCGGTGGAAGGCTCGCCGGCCATCCAGTCATTGCCATTCCAGCGCAGTACCTGGTTGTCCAGGTGGTTGCGCTTGATGTCCGATTCATTCAGGAACTGCGGCGCGATCACCAGGGTGCTCCCGCCAACTGCGGCATGCTCGGCGGCGTCGATGCCACTTTGCAGGTAGGTTTGTGCGTTGCGCAGTCGCCCATGCACGATGATCAATGCGCGGGTAACGGTGGGCAGCGGTTTGCTCCAGTCCTGGCTCAAGCCGAGGCTGAGGTCGCCGGCCTCCAGGTGGAAACGATCAGGACTGACTTCCTTGACGCCATGCTCGGCGGCCCAGGTTGAACACGTGACTAACAAGCCCAGCAGTAATCCCAATCGTTTTTTCATTTAGAGACTCTTGGCGGAAAAGGTGTCGCATTGAGTGATCTGGCCCTGGGCGAAGCCGGTCTTGAACCAGCGCACGCGCTGCGCCGAGGTGCCGTGGGTAAACGAGTCTGGCACCACGCGGCCCTGACCCTGTTGCTGCAAACGGTCATCGCCAATGGCGTTGGCCGCGTTCAGTGCTTCTTCGATATCACCGGGTTCCAGCCAGTTCAGGCGCTTCTGCGCGCGATTGGCCCACACGCCGGCGAAGCAGTCGGCTTGCAGCTCCTGGCGAACCAGCAGGCCGCCGTCGCCTTGCATCTGCCGGCCTTGCTGGCGCGCGGCCTGGATCTTGGCCGAGATGCCCAGCAACGTCTGCACGTGATGCCCGACTTCGTGGGCGATCACATAGGCCTGGGCGAAGTCGCCAGCGGCTTGGAAGCGTTGCGACATTTCGCGGAAGAAATCCAGGTCCAGGTACACCTGCTGGTCAGCCGGGCAATAGAACGGGCCGCTCGCCGAGGTGGCGCCACCGCAGGCGGAATTCACACGGCCACGGAACAGGATCAGTTTCGGGTTCTTGTAGGTCAGGCCGTTTTCCTTGAACACCTGGGCCCAGGTGTCTTCGGTGTCGCCGAGCACTGCGCGTACAAAATCAGCTTGTTCGTCATTGGCTGGCGGGGCTTGGCGTTGCTGAGTGCTCACCGAGGGAGCCTGGTCCATCTGGCCGGTCAACTGGCCGAGAATCTGCAGCGGGTCCTGGCCGGTCAGCCAGCCGATGCCGACGATCAGCACAATCGCCGTCAGGCTCAGGCCCTTGCCGCCGCCAAAGCGCATGCCACCACCACCGCCGCCACTGTCATCGCGGGCATCCACTACGTTGTCGCTGCGTCGGCCTTTTTTCCATAGCATGGGGCAATCCTCTCGGTGAACGGTCCTACAAACAAGTGGGATGATTATGGACGTTATTGGCGGCAGTAGCCTTCACCGGTGTCCACGATCAGGCAGTCCTTCTTGTCCGCCAGCCATTTCAGGCCGGTGGCTTCGCCGTCGCCGGCGGTCAATTGCTGCGGGCCGTCTGGGCGCGTGAAGGCGATGCCGTCTTCGTTGGCTTCACCTTTGAAGGTGCCCGAGTCATCGGCATCAAGGCCGTATTGCATGGTGAGGATGTAATGCCCACGGCCAATGCTGTCGTCTTTGGCGATGGTGAGGTTGAGGCCTTCGACGCCAATCCACTTGCCTACCCATTTGTCGGTGGGCGGCGTTTCTGGCACCAGGGTGGCTTGTACGGATGCTGGCGCAGGTTTTGGGGTTTCCTTCGGCTCTTTATTGCAGGCAGTGAGCAGGGCAAGGGCAGAAAGAACAAAAAGCGTTTTTTTCATAGCGGCAAGGCCTTGGTTAAAAAGTAAGCAACACGGCGGTCAACGTGCAGCGTTGGACTCGAATCCCGTGATTTAGTGCGCTGTTCGCACGGTGTTTGGTTATGCTCTTGGGGCAGACGCAGGCCCGGCTGCTAGATTACCGGGTTGAGCAGCCCGCGTTCAGCCCGTCATGCAAGAGAAGCCAATGACTGTCAGCACACCCCTCTCCGGCGTCAACCATCCCTTCAAAGGCATTTTGCTGATTGTACTGGCGACTTTCCTGTTCTCCAGCCACGACGCCTTGTCCAAATACCTGGCCGGGTTCTACCCGATCGTGATGGTGGTGTGGGCGCGCTACCTGGTGCACACCCTGCTGATGGCCGGGATTTTCCTGCCGCAATCGGGCTTGCGCGTGCTGCGCAGCAAACGGCCAGGGATGCAGGTGGTGCGGGCCTTGTGCCTGTTGGGCACGAGCCTGTTTTTTACGGCGGCGCTGCACTATATCCCGCTGGCGGAAGCCACGGCGGTGAACTTCCTGGCGCCGATCCTGGTGACGGCGCTTTCGGTACCGCTGCTCGGTGAGCACGTCACCCGTGGCCAGTGGCTGGCGGTGATCTGTGGGTTTGTCGGCGTGCTGATCATCATCCACCCCGGCGGCGAGCTGTTCACCCCGGCGGTACTGCTGCCGCTGTGCTCGGCGCTGTTCTTCTGCTTCTACCAACTGCTCACGCGCATCCTCAGCCAATACGACACTCCCACCACCAGCAACTTCTTTGCCGGGCTGTGCAACACCTTGGTGATGAGTGCGCTGGTGCCGTTCTTCTGGCAGATCCCGACGCTGTGGCATGGTGCGTTGATGCTGGCGCTGGGCACCTGCGGGATGACCGCGCACTTGATGTTGACCCAGGCATTCCGCTTTGCGGCGCCGGCCTTGCTGGCACCGTTCGGCTATTGCCAGATCGTGTTTGCGGGGTTGTTGGGCTGGTTGGTGTTCAGTCATACCCCCGACGTGACCACGGTGGTCGGCATCGGGGTGATCTGCATGAGCGGGTTGGCCGCTGCCTGGCAGCAGCGGCGCCGATAGCTCGGACTGTGGCTTAGACGTCTACGGTAGGGATCTTGCGCGGTGCCATGAAGTACATCCAGGTCAGTGCCAGGAAGTACATCGCCGGGATCAGCGTGAACAACACGGTGTAGTTGTTGTTGGTCACGGTGAGGATGTGGCCGACGATCTGGGTCATGAACATGCCGCCGATGGCCGCGCACATGCCGCCGAAGCCGAACACCGTGCTCATCATGTGCTTGGGCGTGTAGTCCATCACCAGGCTCCAGATGTTGGCGGTCCAGGCCTGGTGTGCACCGATGGCCAGGGAGATGGCGAACACCGCGACCCACAGTTGGCTGGAACCGGCCGCCATGATCACGCCGACGATGCAGCAGGCAAACAGCAGCATCGACAGCAACCGCGCCTTGATCGAGTTCATCCCACGGCCGATCAGGAACGACGACAGAATCCCCCCACCCACGCTGCCGAAGTCTGCGGTCAGGTAAATGATGATCAGCGGGATACCCATCTGGGTCACGTTGATGCCCAGGTTGTATTGCTGGTTCAGGAACGGAGGCAGCCAGTACAGATAGAACCAGAACACCGGTGCGGTCAGGGCGTAGGCGATGGCGAAAGCCCAGGTGCCGCGCATGCGCAGGATGCGGCTGAACGGTACGCCGGGTTGTTCCGGTTCGACTTGCTGTTGCACGTAGTCCAGTTCGGATTGTTTAACCGTCGGATGGTCTTCCGGGTTGTAGTACTTCAACCCCCAGAACACCAACCAGATTACGCCCAGTGCCGCCATGCATAGGAACGCCGCCTGCCAGCCCCACACATGCAGGATCAACGGCAGCAGCATTGGCGTCATCATCGCGCCGACGTTGGTGCCAGCGTTGAAGATACCGGTGGCCACCGCGCGCTCACCGGCGGGGAACCACAGCCGAGTGGTCTTGACGCAAGCCGGGTAGTTGGCGGCTTCGGTCAGCCCGAGGATAAAGCGGCAGACCATAAAACCTACCGCCGACGTGGCCAGGCCGTGGGCACCGGTGGCCAGGCTCCACAGCAGCACGGCGCAGAAGAACACGCGCTTCACGCCCACCCGGTCGATCAAGCGGCCCTGCAGCACAAAGCCGATGGCATAACCGACCTGGAACCAGAAGTTGATGTTGGCGTAGTCCATCGCCGTCCAGCTCATTTCCTTGGCGAGGATCGGCTGCATCACGCCCAGGGCGGCGCGGTCGATGTAGTTCAGGGTGGTAGCGAAGAACACCAGGGCCAGCATGCCCCAGCGAGTTTTACCCACGGCCAGGGCGCCGCGGATCTTGTCGCCGATGCCGGCGTGCGGGGTGCCCGGGCGCTCGGCCAGGACGGAGTTTTGCGAAGGCATGAGGTCGTACCCGTTTTTGAAATTTTTATGGTGTGTTTTGGGTCTTCTTTGCGTGGTCGATGGTGCGCAGCGGTTAAAAAATCGTCAATTCGCCAAAGGGGCATAGTGTTCGATAATCGCACCAAAAACTAACCGGTTCGTACATTTTAATTGCTGCGGGTAGGCTGGGGGCGAATAATTTGCCATAAACAACAATTGCCGGGAGTCGTCCATGCAACGTTCCATTGCCACTGTTTCCTTGAGCGGCACCCTGCCGGAAAAGCTCGAAGCCATTGCCGCCGCCGGGTTTGACGGTGTGGAAATCTTCGAAAACGACTTGTTGTATTACGACGGCAGCCCCCGGGAAGTTAGGCAGATGTGTGCCGACCTCGGCATTGCTATCACTTTGTTCCAGCCGTTTCGCGACTTTGAAGGTTGCCGCCGCGACCGCCTGGCGCGCAATTTGGAACGCGCCGAGCGCAAGTTCGACTTGATGCAGGAACTGGGCACCGACCTGGTGCTGGTGTGCAGCAACGCCTCGGCGGATTCGGTGGGTGATGAACGCATCCTGCTGGACGATCTCGGCCTGCTGGCCGAACACGCCGGTCGCCGTGGTTTGCGTATCGGCTATGAGGCGCTGGCCTGGGGCAAACATGTGAACACCTGGCAACAGGTGTGGAACCTGGTGCGTCAGGTCGATCACCCGGCCCTGGGTGTACTGCTCGACAGTTTCCACACCCTGTCCCTCAAGGGCGACCCAAGCGCCATCGCCGAGATCCCGGGCGATAAGATCTTCTTTGTGCAAATGGCCGACGCGCCGATCCTGGCCATGGACGTGCTGGAATGGAGTCGGCATTTCCGCTGCTTCCCCGGCCAAGGCGAATTCGACTTGGCGGGGTTCCTGGCGCCGATCATCAAGAGTGGCTACACCGGGCCCTTGTCCCTGGAAATTTTCAACGACGGTTTCCGCGCCGCACCCACCCGTGCGAATGCGGCGGATGGCCTGCGCTCGTTGCTGTACCTGGAAGAGAAAACCCGCGAGCGTTTGAAACAGGAAGCACCGGCGCAACCGGTGGAGATCCTGTTTGATACCCCAGCCGCGAGTGAATACGACGGCATCGAGTTCCTGGAATTCGCCGTGGATGAAAGCCTCGGCGCCAAACTCACGCACTGGCTGGAGCGCCTGGGCTTCGTCAAGGCCGGGCAACACCGCTCCAAGAGCGTGAGCCTGCTGCGCCAGGGTGATATCAACCTGATCCTCAACTGCGAACCCTATTCCTTTGCCCATAACTTCTTCGAAGCCCACGGGCCGTCGTTGTGCGCCACGGCGGTGCGGGTCAAGGACAGCGCCAAGGCCCTGGAGCGGGCGGTGGCTTACAAGGGCCAGCCGTATCGCGGCCTGGTCGGGCCGAACGAGCTGGAGTTGGCCGCCGTGCGCGCGCCGGATGGCAGCCTGATCTATCTGGTGGACCAGAATGAAGGCGGCCTGTACGACACCGACTTCAACCTGCAACCGGCCAACACGTCCAGCGGTGGCTTGCTGCGCATCGACCACATGGCCATGGCGTTGCCGGCCGACAGCCTCGACAGCTGGGTGCTGTTCTACAAGAGCCTGCTGGATTTCGAAGCCGACGACGAAGTGGTGCTGCCCGACCCGTATGGCCTGGTGAAAAGCCGCGCATTGCGCAGCCGCTGCAGCTCGATCCGCCTGCCGCTGAATATTTCCGAAAACCGCAACACTGCCATTTCCCACGCGTTGTCGAGCTATCGCGGCTCAGGCGTGCACCACATTGCCTTCGACTGTGCGGATATTTTCGCCGAAGTACGCCGGGCCAAAGAGGCGGGTGTACCGCTGCTGGATATTCCGCTCAACTACTATGACGACCTGGCGGCGCGGTTTGATTTTGACGACGAGTTCCTCAGCGAGCTGGCGTACTACAACGTGCTGTACGACCGCGACGCGCAGGGCGGTGAGTTGTTTCACGTGTACACCGAGCCGTTCGAAGGGCGGTTTTTCTTTGAGATCATCCAGCGCAAGAACGGTTATGCCGGCTATGGCGCGGCCAACGTGGCAGTGCGCTTGGCGGCAATGGCAAAATCGCGCAGCGGCGCGGTACGACAGGCCCGTTTATAAGGGCCGGCCAGGTGCTTCCTTCGGGAAGCATCGCAGCCCATAATCACCGCCTGCATAACACTGGCCGTGAGCGCAACATGACTTCCGAAGCACCGCGCAAGAGTCGCAAGAACAACCCGGAAAAGACCCGCGAAAACATCCTTCAGGAAGCGGTCGTCGAGTTCGTCCAGCAGGGCCTGTCCGGCGCTCGCGTGGACGCCATCGCCGAGCGCATCCACACCTCCAAGCGCATGATCTATTACTACTTCGGCAGCAAGGAGCAGTTGTACGTCGAGGTACTGGAAAAGCTCTACGGCGACATCCGCAACACCGAAACCCGCATGAACCTCACCGCCCTGGAGCCGCGCGAAGCGATCCGGCGGCTGGTGGAGTTCACCTTTGATCACCACGACCAGAACGTGGACTTCGTGCGTATCGTCAGCATCGAAAACATCCACAACGCCGAATACGTGAAGCGTTCGGATTCGATCAAGGCAATGAACAGCAACATCCTTGAAGCACTGGGCGCGACCCTGCGACGTGGTGCCGAGATGGGATTGTTTCGCGAGGGGCTGGAGCCGCTGGATGTGCATTTGCTGATCAACTCATTCAGCTTCTACCGGGTGTCCAACCGGCATACGTTCAGTGAGATTTTTCAGATCGAGCTGTCGGATGAAGCGATCAAGCAGCGGCATCGGGAGATGATTTGTGAGTCGGTGATGCGGTACTTGCAGGCGTGAAGATCTCGGCTTGAAATGCATTCAATGTGGGAGCTGGCTTGCCTGCGATAGCGATCTGTCAGTCACATCATTGCTGACTGAGCCACCGCAATCGCAGGCAAGCCAGCTCCCACATTTTTGATTGGCTTCACATGCCTAGCCATTCATGCTCTGGAAATGCGCCAGCATCCGCTGCGCATCCGGCGCTTCGCCACTGAACAACTCAAACGCTTTCACCGCCTGGAACACCGCCATATTGCCGCCATCCAGCGTACGGCAACCCAAGGCACGGGCGTCGCGCAGCAGTTCGGTTTCCAGCGGGAAATACACAATTTCGGCCACCCATAGCTCAGTCCGCAACAGGGCTGCCGGAACCGGTGTGCCCGGCAATTTGGCCATGCCCATCGGCGTGGTGTTTACCAACCCATCCGCCTCGGCCATGGCATTTTCCAGGTGCTTGCCGACCTGGGCGCGCCCGGGGCCAAAACGTTGGGCGAGGTTGTCTACCAAGTCGTGGGCGCGGGTGGTGTCCACGTCAAAAATACTCAACTGCTCCACACCTTCTGCCAACAGTGCATGGGCCACGGCTGCGCCTGCGCCACCCGCGCCCATTTGCACCACGCGTTGGCGCGCCACGTCATTCAGGTTGCGCCGAAAACCTTCGGCAAAGCCCAGGCAGTCGGTGTTGTGGCCGATGCGTTTGCCGTCCTTGAACACCACGGTATTGACCGCGCCAATGCCTCGGGCCTCGTCGGATAAATCGTCAAGCAACGCCAGAACCGCCTGCTTGCACGGGTAGGTAATGTTCAGCCCGGTGAAGTGCATCAACTCGGCGGCGTCCAGCAGGTCGGGCAGGGCGTTGACGTCCAGTTGCAGCGGCTCAAGGTCGATCAGGCGGTACAGGTAACGCAGGCCTTGGGCGTCTCCTTCCTGTTCATGCAGGGCCGGGGTGCGGGAAGCCTGGATGCCGGCGCCGATCAGGCCGGCGAGGATGCGCGGCTTCATCGGGTTGACCCTTTCAACAGCTGGCTGAAATGCTCCAGCGCCAGGTGGTAACCATGGCTGCCAAAACCGGCCAGCACGGCCTTGGCGATGGGCGACACGAACGAGTGATGCCGGAACGCCTCACGGGCATGCACGTTGGACAAATGCACTTCGATCACCGGCACCTCGCTGGCTACCAGTGCGTCGCGGATGGCCACCGAGGTGTGGGTCCAGGCTGCCGGGTTGATCACGATACCGGCACAGCGGGTGCGGGCGCCGTGAATCCAGTCCAGCAGCTCGCCTTCGTGGTTGGTCTGGCGGAATTCGATTTTCAGGCCGAGTTGTTCGGCACTGCGGCCACACAGGGCGGCGACGTCGGCCAGGGTTTCGTGGCCGTAGGTGGCGGGCTCGCGGGTGCCGAGCAGGTTGAGGTTGGGGCCGTTGAGCACCAGCACGATAGGCAGCATAGAGGGGTCTCCATTGTTCTTGTAGGTTGTGGAGATAAAATGTACTGGTTAGTTAATTTGGTCAATTGATGGCAGCGGATGTGTTCGATTACCGAACTGTTAATCGGACCTTTCGTACGTGGAATCAGATTAGATATCAATTGAAAATCATTCTCGACAACGCTTAAGATGCCCGCCTGTTTCCTTTACATTCCAGGGAGTCGGTTTGTCGGACGTGGATCTCAGAGGCCTGTTTCTCAAGCATGCCGATACCCTGCGCGGGTATCTGGCGCGCAAGGTACGGGACCCGCAGTTGGCCGCAGACCTGGTGCAGGAGAGCTTCCTGCGCCTGGCCGAAAAACCGGCCGGCGAGCGCATCGACAACTCCCAGGGCTATCTCTATCGAACGGCGAGCAATCTGCTGATCGACCATATTCGCCAGGAAGCGCGGCGCAAGACAGACTCCGTGCCCCACGAGGCGCTGGCCGAGATTGAAGATGAAGTGGCCGGGTTGGAGGCTCAGGCAATGGCGCAGCAACAGCGACAGGCATTGAAGCAGGCACTGGCGGAGTTGCCGGAACGCACCCAGCAGATCTTCCGTCTGAACCGCATCGAAGGCATGACCCACGCCCAGGTCGCCCGGCACCTGGACATTTCCGACAGCTCCGTGCAAAAGCATCTGGCCAAGGCCCTGGCCTACGTAATGCAGCGCCTGCAGGAAGGCGAGGTGGCACCATCCGACGAATGAATTACCGAAAAACGCCAGGTCAGACGTCACAGCGTTATATAACGAAAAATTCGAGATTCACACGTGAATAGCCAGGGTCCGCAACAGCACAGCATTACCGAGGCGGCCGCCGAATGGGCGGTGCGCTTGCACGCCGGTGCCCTGACCGAACAGGAACAGGCCGAACTGCGGCATTGGATCGCCTGCGACAGCCGCCACGAAGCGGCATTGCGGTTTGCCGAGCAGACCTGGGCGGCCTTGGGCGACGTGCATAAAGACGAGCCGGTGCATCGCCAGCGTCCGGCCACGGCAGCGATGCCTCTACGCCGTTCCAAGCGCCGAAGGCCGTGGCAACGTGCGGCCGCCGTGGCGTTGGTCGTGGTGGTGGCGGGCGTGGGCTGGGTGCGTGGGCCGGATGTTCTGCTGCGTATGCAGGCTGACTACATCACCGACAAGGGCGAAGTGCGTACCGTGCACCTGGCCGATGGCAGCACGGTGGAGTTGGATTCCGCCAGTGCTATTCGCCTGGAATACGACGGTGTGCAGCGGCGTATCAGCCTGATCCAGGGCTCGGCGATTTTTGATGTGGCGCCCATGGTGGGCGAGGAAACCCGACCATTCGTGGTGCAGAGCGCTGGCGGGCAGACCCGCGCGCTGGGCACGCGATTCGTGGTGGAGCGCGAGGCGGATCGCCAGGCCTGGGTGGGTGTGTTGCAACACAGTGTCGCGGTCACTTTGCAGGCCTCACCCCAGAAGGGCTCGACGGACAGGCTGCTCAAGGAGGGCCAGGCGGCACGTTACAGCGCGCAGGAAGGCATCGTGCCCCTCGATCAATTCGATGTGGAACGCGCCACCAGTTGGCGGCGTGGCGTGCTGATCTTTGACCGGCAACCGCTGGCCAAGGTCATCGAGCAGCTCAACCAGTACCGCCCTGGGCGCGTGCTGCTGGCAGACTCGGACCTGGGTGAGCGAGAGGTCAGCGGTGTGTTCCGCCTCGACATGCTCGACACGGCGCTGGCTACCTTGACCCAGGAACTTCAAGTGCAACGCTTGGACCTGGCAGGCCTCAGCCTGATCTATTGATAAGCCCGGTGGGAGGCCTTCTCCCACTTGTTCAAAACCCCCGCCACAAAAAACTTTCAAAAAAACCTTACTGACTTCCTGCGCGTCGTACGTCTTGCTAGGTGAGAAGCATTCGCATAAACAAAAAACGCTTAGCGCAGGGAAACCAGAAATGTCAGCACTCACCAAGGGGCGTATCACCGGTAGCCGGTTGGCCCTGGCCATCCACTTGGGGCTGTTCGCCGCTGTGGCGCCCGCGTATGCCGCACAGCCGCAAGTAAAGGCCGCCCAACCTGCTGTGCTGATGATCGATATCCCTGCGCAATCCCTGGGCAGTGCCGTGCTGACTTTTGCCGACCAGGCAGGCTTGCAAGTGCTGTTCGACAGCCAGCGTCTGGAAGGTTTGCAGAGCACGGCGGTGAAGGGGCAGTACGGCGTGCAGGAAGGGTTGGCGCGCTTGCTGGGTAATGCGCCGGTGGAATATCGCTTCACCGGCGAGCGCCAAGTTACCCTCACCCGTGTCGAGCAGGGCAATGCCGCCTTGGCTTTGGCGACCACCACGATTACCGGCCTGCACCCCAACGACTGGGTGTATTCATCGCCACATTCGGTCAGCGTTGTGGGGCGTGAGCAACTCGACCGCAACCCGCCGCGCCATGCCGCCGAGATGCTTGAAGAAGCACCGGGCGTCTACTCGGCCGTCAGCCAGCAGGACCCCGGCCTGTCGGTGAATATTCGCGGTATCCAGGATTATGGCCGGGTCAACATGTCGGTCGACGGCATGCGCCAGAACTATCAACAGAGCGGTCACCAGCAACGCAACGGCACGCTCTACGTCGACTCGGAGCTGCTGTCCGAAGTCGTCATCGAAAAGGGCGCGACTTCCACCATGGGCGGTGCGGGTGTGATCGGCGGCGTGGCCAACTTTCGCACCATCGAGGCGGCCGACCTGCTCAAGGGCGGCAAGGAAATCGGCGGGCGTATCCGTGTGACCACGGGGCTGGGTGGGCGCAGCAACGGCACGCACTTTATCGGCAGTTCGGCGTTTGCCGTGGGCACCGATGTGTGGGACATGCTGGTAGCGGCCAGTGAGCGGCACCTTGGCGATTACAACCCCGGCACCAAGGGCAGCATCGGCGATCTGCGTACCGGCAGTTCTTTCCTGCCGGCCAGCCAGGATCGGATCAAGAACTCTACCGTCGAATACACCGGCTCGGTGATGCGCTCGCGCTTGCTCAAGCTCGGCATCAACCTGCCTGTCGACCAGCGTCTGCAACTGAGCTACCTGACCACTGAAGTCGGCTACGACGACGTCAACATGATGGCCGCCGAAAAAGCCCAGTTATGGGAAAAGCTCGGTAGCAGCAATGTCACGGCACAGAACTTCGCGCTGGACTACAGCTACACGCCAGACAACCCGCTGATCGACTTCAAGGCCAAGCTTTATTACGTCGATACCCGCAATGACCAGACCACACTGACCCGTGGCAGCACCAAGGGCTACGAGGTCACGTATCAAACCAATACCTACGGTTTCCAGGCACAAAACACCTCGACCTTTGGCTTGAGCGAGCTGTCCGTGATCAAGGCCAACTACGGGCTGGAATTTTTCTACGACAAGGTCCGCCCGGACTCCAACCAGGCGGTGGCCGCCGACTCTGCGGTGGAGGCCTCGGCAGCGGAAAGCATCACCCCAGAGGGCGACCGGGCGCTCGGCAGCCTGTTCGCACGTTTGGATTACGACTACGACAACTGGCTGAACCTCAATGCCGGCTTGCGCTACGACCGCTATCGGCTGCGCGGCGAAACCGGTTTGAACACCCGTACATTCATCATCGGTACCACGCGGCAAGTCGGCTTGCCCATGACCTATGACGTGGATCGGGAGGAGGGGCATTTCTCGCCCACCTTCGGCTTGTCGATCAAGCCCGGCGTGGATTGGCTGCAACTCTTTGCCACCTACGGCAAGGGCTGGCGCCCGCCGGCAGTCACCGAGTCGTTGGTCAGCGGCCGGCCCCATGGCGGGGGCTCGGAGTCGCTGTTCCCCAACCCCTACTTGAAGCCTGAAACGTCCACGGCCTGGGAGGTCGGCTTCAACGTGCTGAAGGAAGACTTGCTGTTCTCCGAAGACCGGGTGGGCATGAAGGTGTCCTACTTCAACACTCGGGTGGATGACTTCTCCTATATGGCGCTGGGGGTGCAGCCGCCTGGTTATGGCATCGCCAATATCGGCAACGCGGCGTATGTGAACAACCTGGAAACCACCCGTTTTCGTGGCCTTGAATACCAGCTCGATTACGACGCCGGGTTTGCCTACGGCCAGTTCAACTACACGCGCATGCTTGGCAGTAATAAGTTCTGCAGCAAGACCGCGTGGCTGGGCGGGGTGACCAAAATTCAGAAAAGGCCGGGTAGCCGTGCGCCGGTAGACGCGATGGTGCCGGACGATGTGGCCAATGCGGGACAAAGCTGCAGTGCGATCCTGGGCTCCTCGGAACACATGCCGATGGACCGTGGCACCGCGACGCTAGGTGCGCGCTTCTTCGAACGCAAGTTGGACCTGGGCGTTCGCGCCCGCTACAGCGGCGGTTACTACGTGAAAGGCGGCGTCGGGGTGACCACTTCGCAAACCGGCGTCTACCCGGCCGACTGGAAGCCGTACACCGTCTACGACCTCTATAGCAGCTACCGCGCTACCGACCAATTGACGTTGCGCCTGGCGATGGAAAACGTCACCGACCGCGCGTACCTGGTGCCGCTGGGCGACGTGCTGGCCTTCACCCTGGGCCGTGGCCGCACCGTGCAGGGCACTGTTGAATATCAGTTCTGACCGATTTTGCCCAGTGACGGGCAAAACCACAGCAGGCACTGGCTTGCTGCGGAGATACCACCCCATGACTTGGAGTTTTGCATGAGCATTTCTATTTCATACAGCACGACCTACGCCGCGAACACCGTTGCCGAATACCTGAGCGACTGGTCGGCTTACTTTGGTGACCTGAACCACCGTGAAGGTTCGGTCAAAGAAGGTTCGAACACCGGTGGTTTCAATCCTGGCCCGTTTGATGGCACCCAATACGGCGTGTCGAGCACCGTCAGCAATGCGGCAGTGGTCGCTAACGGTGACCTGCATTACACCTTGTTCAACCCACCGTCGCACACCTTGTGGGGTTCGATCGACTCCCTGAACCTGGGCACAATCCTGTCCGGCGGCGCGAGCAGCGGTGGCTACACCCTCACCGAGCAGGAAGTCAGCTTTACCAACCTCGGCCTGTCGAGCCTGCAGTCCGAAGGCCGCGATGGCCAGGTGCACCAGATCATTTACGGTCTGATGAGCGGCGACAGCTCGGCACTGACCTCGGCTATCGATTCCCTGCTCAAGGACATCGACCCTAGCCTGTCGGTCAACTCGACGTTCGATCAACTGGCCGCTGCCGGTGTGGCTCATGTGGACTCGGCTTCGTTCGCCGCCTCCGATGTGGCCTTGGTGGGCGTGCAAGACGTGCCTCAGGACTTCGCCCTGGCTGCCTGACGGCATGAAAAAAGCGAATGGAAGATCGCTCTCCCATTCGCTGCATGACACCGCCGTCGCCCAAGCCTTCTAACTCTTCAGGCGACGGGGGTACCAAATTCTGCGCAGCGTCGTATCGCCTGTCAACGCGGCGACGCTGCCCGCTAAACCTTCGAGAATCCCCAGATGCGCCACGCCGGCAACGAAACCCTGGCCGCCCTCACGGCCTATAAAAGTGGCTTCTTCAACATCGGCCTGTTCTCGGCGGTGATCAACCTGCTGATGCTGGCCCCGGCGCTCTACATGTTGCAGGTGTATGACCGGGTGCTGGCTTCTGGCAATCAGATGACCCTGTTGATGCTGACGCTGATGATCCTCGGCCTGTTCGGCTTGATGGGCGCGTTGGAGTGGGTGCGCAGCCAGGTGGTGATCCGCCTCGGCACGCAGATGGACATGCGCTTGAACCAGCGAGTGTACGACGCCGCGTTCGAAGCGCAACTCAAGGGTGGCACCCAGGCGGCGGGCCAGGCGCTGCACGACCTGACTACGTTGCGCCAATTCGCTACCGGCCAGGCGCTGTTCGCGTTTTTCGATGCGCCGTGGTTTCCGGTGTACCTGCTGGTGATCTTTATGTTCCACCCGTGGCTTGGCCTGTTGGCGTTGGGCGGCGCGGTGATGCTTATCGCGTTGGCCTGGATCAACCATCACGTGAGCCAGGCACCCATGGCCCTGGCCAGTCAGCTGTCGATCAGCGCCAGCCAGCAGGCCACCACCAACCTGCGCAATGCCGACACCATCGAAGCCATGGGCATGCTCGCCACGTTGCGCGCGCGTTGGTTCCGCCAGCACCAGGCGTTCCTGGCCCAGCAGAACCTGGCCAGCGAAAAGACGGCCACCGTCACCGCGTGGTCCAAGGGCGTGCGCCTGGCGTTGCAGTCGCTGGTGTTGGGCTTGGGCGCCTTGTTGGCGGTGCAGGGGGACATCACGCCGGGGATGATGATTGCCGGCTCGATCCTGATGGGCCGGGTGCTGAGCCCTATCGACCAACTGATCGGCGTTTGGAAGCAATGGGGGTCGGCGCGCCTGGCGTTCGAACGGTTGTCGCAACTGTTGGAAGCCAACCCGGCACGGCCCGTGCGCATGAGTTTGCCGGTGCCCAAGGGCCAATTGACGGTTGAGCACATCAGCGCCTGCGCCCCCGGTAGCCGCCGACCGGCGCTGGCGAATTTGGGCTTCACGCTACCGGCGGGTGACGTGCTGGGCGTGATCGGGCCATCGGGCTGTGGCAAATCCACCTTGGCCCGAATCGTCGTGGGCGCCTGGGCACCACTGTCCGGCAAGGTGCGGCTGGACGGCGCCGACCTGGCCCAGTGGGACAAGCAGCAACTCGGCCCGCACATCGGCTACTTGCCCCAAGACATCCAACTGTTCGCCGGCAGCATCGCCGACAACATCGCACGGTTTGCCGAGGCCGATGCCGACAAAATCCTGGCTGCCGCGCAAATGGCCGGCGTGCATGAACTGATCCTGCAGCTGCCTCAGGGCTACGACACGCTGTTGGGGGAGGGCGGTGCCGGCTTGTCTGGCGGCCAGAAGCAGCGCGTGGCGCTGGCCCGGGCGCTATATGGTTTACCCGCATTGATTGTGCTGGATGAGCCGAACGCCAACCTCGACGAAGTGGGGGAGCAGGCGTTGCTTCAAGCCATCGCCCAGCTCAAGCAGCAGCGTCGTACCGTGATCCTGATCACCCACAAACCCAACGTACTGAGCCTGACGGATCAACTGCTGATCCTCAAGGACGGCCAGTTGCAGGCCTTCGGGCCGACGGCGCGGGTGTTGGAGGCGCGGCAGAAACCCGCCGTCGCCAAGCCGGTGACAAGCATGAACATGAGCTACCGCGTCGGTGAAGGAAAACAGGCATGAGCATGAGCAAACCGATGTTGGTGAGCGACACCCCCCATAACGTGCTGGCGCTGGACGACAAAAAATATTCGCGACTGGGCTGGTGGCTGGTGCTGGGCGGCTTTGTCGGGTTTATCGGCTGGGCCGCGCTGGCCCCGCTGGACAAGGGCGTGGCGGTGTCGGGCAAGGTCATGGTGTCGGGGCATCGCAAAACGGTGCAACACCCTGCCGGTGGCATCGTCGAGCATATCGAGGTGCGCGACGGTGATGTGGTCAGCGCAGGCCAGGTGTTGCTGCGCTTGAAGGAAACCCCGTTGCGTGGGCAGATGCAGTCCCTGCGCAGCCAGTACCTCGCGTCCCTCGCCAGCGAGGCACGGCTGAGTGCGGAAAGTGAAGGTTTGCCCGCAATCACCTTCGGCCCTGAGCTGCTCAACGATCCAGAGGCGGCGGGAACGTTGAACCTGCAACGGCAACTGTTCAGCAGTCGCGCCCAGGCGTTGGCCACTGAGCAGCAGGGCCTGCGCGAAACCATCGCCGGTGCTGAAGCGCAGTTGCGTGGCACACGGGACTCCCAGGCCAGCAAAGTCCAGCAACGAGCGGCCTTGAATGAGCAGTTGCAGGGCCTGCGGGAGTTGGCGCGTGACGGTTATATCCCGCGCAATCGCTTGCTCGACAGCGAGCGCCTGTACTCACAGATCGACGGTGCGATTGCCGAGGACTACGGCCGTATCGGCCTGTTGCAACGCCAGGTGCTGGAACTGCGCCTGCGTATCCGCCAGCTCGGCGAAGACTTTCAGAAAGACCTGCGCGGCCAACTGGCCGAGACTCGCACCCGCAGCGACGACCTGCGCAACCGCTTGGCCTCGGCTGAATTTGAACTGGCCAATAGCCTGGTGCGTGCGCCCGCGTCTGGGGTCGTCGTCGGCCTGGAGGTGTACACCGAAGGCGGGGTGATCAAGCCCGGCCAGCCGCTGATGGACATCGTGCCCCAAGGCGAGCCGTTGCTGGTGGAAGCGCGGGTGCCGGTGCAGATGGTCGACAAGGTGCACCCCGGCTTGCCGGTGGAGCTGATGTTCTCGGCGTTCAACCAGGCCACCACGCCACGGGTGGCCGGCGAGGTAACGCTGGTGTCCGCCGACCGCCAGGTGGATGAACGCACCGACGAGCCTTACTACACGGTGCGCGCCCAGGTCAGTGCGGCCGGCATGCAACAACTGGACGGCGTGCAGATCCGTCCGGGCATGCCGGTGGAAACCTTCGTCAAGACCGGCGAGCGCTCGATGCTCAACTACTTGTTCAAACCCCTGCTGGATCGCACTCACATGGCCTTGGTGGAAGAATGAAGGCGTTGCTGTTTACCCTGTGTCTGAGTTGCATACCGGCGGCGCACGCCATGGGTTTGCTGGATGCCTACGACTTGGCCCTGCGCAACGATCCGACCTTTCAGGCGGCGATCCAGGAGCGTGAGGCGGGCGAAGAAAATCGCGTGATCGGTCGGTCGGGGTTGCTGCCGAACCTGTCCTGGAGCTACAACAATTCGCGTAACGAATCCGAGGTGACGGCGGGCAATACCACCAGCGATCGCGATTACCGCAGCTATGCGTCGAGCCTGACCTTGCAGCAACCGCTGCTGGATTACGAAGCCTACGCACGCTTTCGCCAGGGCACGGCCCAGGCGCTGATGGCCGATGAACGCTTTCGCGGCAAGAGCCAGGAACTGGCGGTGCGGGTGCTCAGTGCCTACAGCCAAGCGTTGCTGGCCCAGGAGCGTATCGAACTGAGCCGTGCGCAGAAACGCGCGTTTGCCGAACGCCTGCAACTCAATGACCGCTTGCTCAAAGGCGGTGAAGGTACGCGCACCGATGTGCTGGAAACCCAAGCGCGCTTGAGCCTGGCCCAGGCTGAAGAAATCGAATCGCTGGACGCGCAGGACAGCGCCCTGCGCGAATTGGAAGCCATCGTCGGCCAACCTTTGCAGATCGAAGAGCTGGCGCCCCTGACCCGCCAGTTCAACATCCCGCCCCTGGAACCCAATCGTTTCGAAACCTGGCGCGAATTGGCCATGACCAACAACCCCGAGCTTAAATCCCAGCACCATGCCTTGGACGTGGCTTCTTATGAGGTCGAACGCAAACGCGCCGGCCATATGCCCAAGGTCAGTCTGTACGCCACCAGCCGCCAGACCAGTTCCGATTCGGAAAGCAGCTACAACCAAAAGTACGACACCAACAGTGTCGGCATTCAGGTCAGCTTGCCGCTGTTCGCTGGCGGCTCGGTGTCGGCGTCCACGCGCCAGGCCGCGAACCAGCTGTCCCAGGCCCAGTACGAGTTGGACGCACACACCTCGGCCACGCTGGTGGAGTTGCGCAAGCAGTTCAACCTCAACACCAGCGGCGCGGCGAAAGTGCGCGCCTATGAGATGGCTGTCAGCTCGGCCACTGCGCTGGTCACAGCGACCAAAAAAAGTGTCACGGGGGGCGAGCGGGTCAACCTCGACGTGCTCGACGCCGAGCAACAACTGTTCACCGCCCGTCGCGACCTGGCGAATGCGCGGCATGCATATCTGCTGGCGAGGATTCAGTTGAAGTATTACGCGGGGTTGCTGAGCGAGCAGGACTTGCGAGCCTTGGCGGGGTATTTCCAGCCCTCGGCATGAGTGGTTACAACCCGGCATTCGCCGGGTTTTTTGTGCTGACTAGTCTGTGAAACAGCTCCAGGGAAAGGGAGCCGGTTGTCGGGTGGCAAGGCAAAATTGTTACCTGGCGGAAAATAACCTAACGGATGGGTTACGATGCGAGTAGGCGCTTACAAGGGATATGTAATTTCGGTATTTATCAGGGATGAACATTGCCCGCCCCATGTGCATGTGAGGGGAAAGGAGTGGGATGCGCGTTTTCGTTTCAGTTTTCTGGATGCAGATGTGGAGTTGTGGGATGTAGACCCAGAACGGAGACGGCCACCCGCTGCGTTGCTGGTGGGAATATGCGAGGCGATAGCCCAGCAGCACTACTTGGCGCGAGCACGCAGGATCTGGTGGGAAAAACTGCAAACGGTTTGCCTGGAGAATCATTCCTGGGATTGGGAAGCCCGAGAGGTATTGCCTGGGTTGATCATTCGGCGTGGTGTTTATGTGATCGCACGTGCCCGGCACGATGTTGTAAGGCAAAAAACAATTTTGAACCTGGTCAGGGCGCCGGGTTTTGTGGAGATTGATTTATGAAGCAAATCGTAAAGGCCAAAGTTGTACCCAATAAGGCGATCACTGAAGCCGACATAGACAAGGCAATTGCCCGAGGGCGCGAGACACGGCACCTTTATGCCCGTGCCAGCTCTGTGCGTTATGAAGACAACTGCATTTCCATCGGCTTCAGCGACGGCAGTCGCGTTATGTTGCCTGTGGCGGGGCTCCCGGAGTTCGAAGGGTTCACCCCGCAGGATTTTCAACAGTTGGAAGTCGGCTTTGGCGGAAAGGCGCTGTGTTGTGAGGCTCAAGACCTGGACGTTTCGATCACGGGCCTGATCGCCACTAGCAAACCCCTGATGGACCTGGCCACCAGCCTGGTGGCCTCGCACAACGGTCGCAAGAGCAGCGCTGCCAAGGCCGCCGCTGCCCGAGCCAATGGCAAAAAGGGCGGGCGGCCGCGCAAGGAAGTCTTGGATAACGAGGAACCAACGGATGTATGAAATTCCAGTGTGGGAGCAGGCAAGCCAGCTCCCACAGTAGATTGGTGTTGCCTGGCAGATTCAGCGCCGGGTCAGCAGCACCCCAGATTCCATATGATGCGTCCACGGAAACTGGTCAAACATCGCACACTGGGTAATGCGGTGCGTGTCATGCAGTTGCGCGATGTTCGCCGCCAACGTCTCCGGGTTGCAGGAGATGTACAGGATGTTGTCGAAACGGCGGGTCAGCTCGCAGGTGTCCGGGTCCATGCCGGCGCGCGGCGGGTCGACGAAGACGCTGCCGAATTCGTAGCTTTTCAGGTCGATGCCGTGCAGGCGACGGAACGGGCGCACTTCGTTCAGCGCTTCGGTGAGTTCTTCGGCGGAGAGGCGCACCAGGGTGACGTTATCCACCGCGTTTTCATCCAGGTTGCTCAACGCTGCGTTGACCGAGGTCTTGCTGATCTCGGTGGCCAGCACTTTGCGCACACGGGTCGCCAGTGGCAGGGTGAAGTTGCCGTTGCCGCAGTACAACTCCAGCAGGTCGTCCGGACGATCGCCCAAGGCTTCGTACGCCCAGTTGAGCATCTTCTGGTTCACCGTGCCGTTGGGCTGGGTGAACGCGCCTTCGGGTTGGCGATAGCTGAAGGTGCGACCGCCGACGTCGAGTTTTTCCACCACATAGTCATGGCCGATCACATCGCGCTTGCCCTTGGAGCGGCCGATGATGCTCACGTTCAAGTCCGCAGCCAGTTTGTTCGCGGCGGTGTGCCAATGCTCGTCCAGCGGCCGGTGATAGCACAGGGTGATCATCGCATCGCCGGCCAGCGTGGTGAGGAACTCCACTTGGAACAGCTTGTGGCTCAGGGCGGCGCTGGCTTGCCAGGCGGCCTTGAGTTGCGGCATCAACTGGTTGATGCGCAGGCTGGCGATCGGGAACGCTTCGATCAGGATCGGCGTGCGTTTGTCATCCTGGGAGAACATCGCGTAGTGGCGCTCACCGCCTTCGCGCCACAGGCGGAACTCCGCCCGCAGGCGGAAGTTCTGCAGCGGCGAGTCGAATACCTGCGGCTCTGGTGCATCGAACGGAGCCAGCAGGTCACGCAGGCGCGTGACCTTGTCTTGCAGTTGAGCGGTGTAGCTTGCGGCGTCAAAAGTCATGCGTTAAACCAGCCCAGCTTGATCACAAACAGAATCGACAGAATCACCAGCGCCGGGTTCAGCTCACGGTAGCGGCCCGAAAGCAGCTTGATGGCGGTCCAGGCGATGAAACCGAAGGCGATGCCGTTGGCAATGGAGTAAGTGAAGGGCATCGCCAGGGCGGTGATCACCACCGGCGCTGCAACGGTGATGTCATCCCAATCGATTTCCGCCAGGCCCTGGGTCATCAGCACGGCCACGAACAGCAACGCAGGTGCGGTAGCGAAGGCGGGGACGCTGGCGGCCAATGGCGAGAAGAACAACGCCAGCAGGAACAGAATTGCCACTACGATGGCGGTCAAACCGGTACGGCCGCCGGCGCTCACGCCCGCAGCGGATTCGATATAGCTGGTGGTGGTAGAGGTGCCCAGCAGGGAGCCGGCCATGGCGGCGGTACTGTCGGCGATCAGCGCGCGGCCCATCTTTGGCATATGGCCGTCCTTGCCCATCAGGCCGGCGCGCTTGGCCACACCGATCAGGGTGCCGGAGTTGTCAAACAGGTCGACGAACAGGAAGGCGAAGATCACGCTGACCAGGCCGATATCCAGTGCACCTTTGATATCCAGTTGCAGGAAGGTTGGCGCCAGGGACGGTGGCATCGAGGTCACGCCGCCGAACGGGGTAACGTTCAAGGCGATGGATACGATGGTCACTGCCAGGATGCCGATCAGCACCGCGCCACGCACGGCCAAGGCTTCCAGCGCGACGATCAGTACGAAACCAAAAGTGGCCAGGATGGGCGCGGCTTTTGTCAGGTCACCCAGGCCAACCAGCGTGGCCGGGTTCGCCACCACGATCTCGGCGTTATGCAGGGCGATCAGCGCGAGGAACAGACCGATACCGGCCGCAATCGCAGAGCGCAGCGGCAGCGGGATGGCGTTGATGATCCACTCGCGAATGCGAAAGATCGACAGCAGGAAGAACAGCACCGCCGAGATGAACACCGCACCCAGCGCAACTTGCCAGGTATGGCCCAT
This sequence comes from Pseudomonas sp. PGPPP1, assembly GCF_002255865.1. Taxonomy (NCBI): domain Bacteria; kingdom Pseudomonadati; phylum Pseudomonadota; class Gammaproteobacteria; order Pseudomonadales; family Pseudomonadaceae; genus Pseudomonas; species Pseudomonas sp. PGPPP1. The sequence continues at coordinate 146,596 of NZ_NKIG01000004.1, forward strand.
GTGCAGGACCACGGTGTAGGTAAAGAAGGCGTTGAGGCCCATGCCCGGCGCGAGGGCGATCGGGTAGTTGGCGATCAGGCCCATCACGGTGGAACCGATGGCGGCGGCCAGGCAGGTCGCGACGAAGATCGCGCCCTTGTCCATGCCGGTTTCGCCCAGGATGCTTGGGTTCACGAACAGAATGTAGGCCATGGCCAGGAATGTCGTGATCCCCGCGAGAATCTCGGTGCGCACATTGGTGTTGTGGGCTTTGAGTTGAAACAGCTTTTCCAGCATGCCGGCTCCCTGTGACGCTATTTTGCGTCGTGATTTGTTGACCTCTAAGTCAAAGCACAAACTGCGCCAAGCGCCTGTGGTTTCAGAGAGGATCGGAAAAAGCGGCGCATCATACCAGCAGCCGAGGCCGTGTGGGGCGCGGGCTCAGTCTTGTGAATCATCGCTCTGGATCATGGCCTTGAGGCATACTGCGCCGACGTTCAAACCGGGGTCATCGACAGCATGAAAAAAGCCAACGCGTGGAGTCTAGCTCTGATCCCCTGTATCGGCCTGTGGCTCGCTGCAGCACCGGCGTGGGGCGCGACTGCACCGCCCTTGAGCGAGGTACGCGTGTTCAAGGTCCAATCGGCGGGTTGCACCGAAACCATTCCCGAGCGGGCGCAGGGCACGCAAATGTGCACCCATCGCGGGCCTACCAAGGTCTCGGTGATGGAAGTCGGCCTGGGCAACAACCCCATGGGCCGTTTCGATGGCGCCGAGTTGAACGGGCAACGCACCCCGGTGTGCCAGGTCGGCAACATCAGCCAGGTGTGCAATGGGGCGGGCACGGTGATGGGCTATATCTACGTGTTTGAGGTGAATGTCGAAGCCCCAGGCTGGTTTGAATACACCAACTCGTCGATCAACGGCCCACAGAACACCTTGAAGACGCTACTCAATATCCGCTGATCAATCCCCTTGAACGCTCAAAACCCCGGGCAGTCGTACCCCTGAGACGGCGACTTTCCTGAACGCCGCGGACGTACACCAACCCGTGAGGTGTTTATGAGCGCAACTCCCAATGGCGAGGCGGTCCAACCGTTCGTCAGCCACCCGATTCGCCTGCGCCTCAACGGCCAGGACCGCCAACTGGACGTGTTGCCCTGGACCACATTGCTCGACCTGTTGCGCGAGCAACTTGACCTGGTCGGTAGCAAAAAGGGCTGCGACCATGGCCAGTGCGGCGCCTGTACCGTGTTGCGCGATGGCAAGCGGGTGAATGCCTGTTTAACCCTGGCAGTGATGTGCGACGGTGCCGAATTGACCACCATCGAGGGGCTGGCCGACGGTGACGTGCTGCACCCGATGCAGCAGGCATTTATCACACACGATGCTTTCCAGTGTGGTTACTGCACCCCCGGTCAGATTTGTTCGGCCGTAGGCTTGGCCAATGAAGGTCGCGCGCGCGATTCGGCGCAGATCCAGGAATTGATGAGTGGCAACCTGTGCCGCTGCGGCGCCTACAGCAATATTCGCGACGCGATTGAAGATGCCCTGGGAGGTGAACGATGAATCCCTTCCATTACAGCAAACCGGCTAATGTGCACGAGGCCGTACATCTAAGCAGTGCCGCATCACGCTTTATTGCTGGCGGCACCAACCTGCTGGACCTGATGAAAGAAAACATCAGTCGGCCCGAACACCTCATCGATATCACCGGCCTGCCGCTGCATGACATCCAGCAAACCGCTCAGGGTGGCCTGATGATCGGCGCCCTGGTGAGCAATGCCGACGTGGCCTGGCATCCGCTGATCGAGCAACGTTACCCCTTGCTTTCCCAGGCGATCCTGGCCGGCGCCTCGCCACAATTGCGCAATATGGCCAGTACCGGCGGCAACCTTTTGCAGCGCACCCGTTGTTACTACTTCTATGACGCCGACGTGCCCTGCAATAAACGCGAGCCCGGCAGCGGCTGCCCCGCGCGCACGGGCCTGAACCGCATCCATGCGATCCTTGGCGCCAGCGATCAATGCGTCGCGACTCACCCCTCAGACATGTGCGTAGCCCTCGCAGCATTGGAGGCACGTGTGCATGTGGAGGGGCGCGGTGGCGCGCGAATCATCGAATTTGCCGACTTTCATCGCCTACCCGGTGACGCACCGCAACGCGACAATCAACTGGCTGATGATGAACTGATTACCGCCATCGAATTACCGGCCGATCGCCTGGCGAGCCATAGCCACTACCTGAAAATCCGTGACCGTGCGTCCTATGCCTTTGCCCTGGTTTCCGTCGCCGCCGCCCTTGAGCTCGACGGTCACACCATCGTCGATGCGCGCCTGGCCCTCGGCGGAGTTGCCCACAAACCCTGGCGTGACCGGGCAGTGGAAACCGCGCTGATCGGCCAAGCCGTCAGCCGTGAAACCTTCACTGCCGCCGCCGACGCCTTGTTGCAAGATGCCGAGCCGCTGGCGCACAACGGCTTCAAGATCAAGCTGGCTCGGCGTGGGATCATTCGCGCCTTGAGCGACGCTGCTGTGGCAGGAGTTCAACCATGACCGTTATCGGCAAACCGTTGGACCGGGTTGACGGTCTGCTCAAGGTTACTGGCCAGGCGCGCTATGCCGGTGAGTTTCCCGAAAAGGGCCTGCTTCACGGCAGCGTGGTTTCCAGCCGTATCGCCAGAGGCCGCGTCGTACGCATCGACGCATCCAAAGCCATGGCTTTGCCCGGTGTGGTCATGGTGCTCGATCACCTCAACCGCCCGGCAATCGCCAGCTACGACGAGGCCTTCGCCGATGCCGATGCGGCGGACGGTTCGCCGTTTCGCCCGCTTTACAATGACCGCGTGCTGTACAGCGGCCAGCCCTTGGCCTTGGTCATCGCTGACAACCTGGAGTTGGCGAGGTATGCCGGGTCCCTGGTGGAAATCGAGTACGAAATCGAGGCGTTCGACACCGACTTGGTGGCCCAACAGGCGCATGCGCACCCATCGCCCCAGACGCCGCCCGCACCACGTGGCAACTTCCAGGCCGAATGGAGTACGGCCGCTATCCGCCTGGACGTGCACTACAGCACCCCGATCGAACACCACAACCCCATGGAACCCCACGCCAGCACCGTGCTGTATCAGCCGGATGGCACCTTGCATATTCATGACAAAACCCAGGGGCCCCAGAACTGCCAGGCTTATGTGCAGAAAATCTTCGGGCTGGATAAAAGCCAGGTGCGGATCTTTGCCGCCTTTGTTGGCGGCGCGTTCGGTTCCGGCCTGCGCCCGCAGTATCAGTTGCCGCTGGCAGTGATGGCGTCCCTGGCGCTCAAACGCTCGGTGCGCGTGACCTTGACCCGCCAGCAGATGTTCACCTTCGGCTACCGCCCGCGTACGTTGCAGCGCTTGCAGATCGGTGCCGCCGCCAACGGCAAGTTAATGGCACTTGGGCATACCGCCGTTGGCCAAACGTCACGCTTCGAGGATTTCAGCGAGCACGTGGTGGAGTGGAGCGGCATGCTCTACCACTGCGACAACGTGCAGTTGACCTACAACCTGGTGCCGCTGGATGTGTTCACGCCGTTGGACATGCGCGCTCCGGGCGCCGCCCTCGGGGTGATCGGCCTGGAGTGCGCCATGGATGAACTGGCCTGTGCCCTGGGCATGGACCCCGTAAAACTGCGGCTGATCAACTACGCCGAGCGCAACCAGAACGAAAACAAGCCCTGGTCCAGCAAGGCGTTGCGCGAATGCTACCGTGACGGCGCCGAGCGCTTTGGCTGGTCGCAGCGCAACCCGGAGCCTCGCAGCATGCGCGACGGTCGCCAGTTGATTGGCTGGGGCATGGCCGGTGGCGTGTGGGAGGCGATGCAGATGAAGGCCAGTGCAAAGGCGCGAATGGATGCTGCAGGCAAGCTGACAGTCAGCAGTGCCACTACCGATATCGGTACCGGCACTTATACGGTGATGACCCAAATTGCGGCGCAGGCCAGCGGCGTTGTGGTGGACGATGTGGTGTTCCTGCTCGGCGATTCGTCGCTGCCAACGGCCCCCCTGCAAGGCGGCTCGTTTACCGTGTCGTCGGTGGGCACCGCCGTGCAGCAAGCTTGCGAAGCGTTGACCGGCAAACTACTGGGCATCGCCCGGCGGACGTACCCGGTATTCAAGGACGCTGAATCCGTGCGCTTTGAAGGGGGTCAGTTGCATGCCGGCGCCGTGAGTGTGTCGTTGGCGCAGTTGGTCAAGGACAGTGGTGAAGAGGCATTGGAGGTTCAGGTCGACAGCGAGCCCGATAAAAAACGCGAAGGCTATGCGACCGCCACCCATTCGGCGGTTTTTGTCGAGGTGCGGGTCGATGATGACCTGGGCACAATCAAGGTCAGCCGTGTGGTCAGCGCAATTGCGGCGGGGCGGGTGGTCAATCCCAAAATGGCCCGCAGCCAGATCCTCGGCGGGGTGGTGTGGGGTATCGGTATGGCACTGCATGAAGAGACACAGATTGACCATCAACTGGGCCGTTATATGAATCACAGCCTGGCCGAATACCATATCCCGGTAAACGCCGATATTGGCGAGATTGATGTGGTGTTTGTCGAAGAGCACGACGAGATCGTCAACGCCCTCGGGTCCAAGGGCGTTGGTGAGATCGGTATTGTCGGGGTGGCGGCAGCGGTGGCGAATGCGATTTATCACGCCACCGGCAAGCGGGTGCGGGAATTTCCCATCACCCTGGACAAAGTGCTCTAGGCCTTCGCGGCCTCTTCCACTGGCACATGCATGCGGTCCCGATTCGCAAGGGTCGGGAACAGCTTGATCCACACGCCGGTCACCACCAACGTACCGATCCCGCCCATGACCACGGCGGGCACCGTGCCGAACCAGTGGGCGGTAATCCCGGACTCGAATTCACCCAATTGATTCGACGCTCCGATAAACAGCCCGTTGACTGCACTGACCCGCCCGCGCATTTCATCCGGCGTTTCCAACTGCACGAACGACGCACGGATCACCATGCTGATCATGTCTGCTGCGCCCAGCACCACCAGCACGCCTAAGGAAAACCAGATCGAGGTGGACAGGCCGAAGGCAATCGTGGCCACGCCGAACACGCCGACGGCGGTAAACATCACCCGGCCCACGTGGCGATCCACCGAGAAGCGTGCCAACCACAGCGACATCAACAATGCCCCTACCGCCGGCGCCGACCGCAGCAGGCCAAGGCCCCAGGCCCCCGTCAGCAGGATGTCCTTGGCGAACACCGGCAGTAACGCAGTGGCGCCGCCGAGCAACACGGCGAACAGGTCGAGTGAGATCGCGCCAAGAATGTCCGGGCGGCTGCGGATAAAGCGGATGCCAGCCAGCAACGAGTCCAGGGTGGCCTTGCCCTTGTTGAGCGGGGTCTGGCGAGCGGGCAGGTTAAGGGTCAGCATGCAGGCGATGAGGTACAGCACCACGGTGGGGCCGTACACCCACACGCTGCCGAAGGCATAAAGCAAACCGCCCAAGGCCGGGGCGACGATGGTGGCCAACTGCTGGGCCGATTGTGACGAGGCCACTGCGCGCGGGAACAATGCCGTGGGCACGATGCTTGGCAGCAGCGCCTGGGTAGTGGGCATTTCGAAGGAGCGTGCGGCGCCCAGCAGGAAGGCGAGGATAAAGATCATCTCGCGGGTCACGTTGCCGGTCAGGCCGCCGATGGCCAGGGACAACGCAATCAGCGCCTGCACGGTCTGGCAGATGGCGGCCACTTTGCGCCGCTCATAGCGGTCGGCCACGTGTCCGGTGTGCAGCATGAACAACACGCGCGGTACGAACTCAACCAAACCCACCAGACCCAGGTCCAGCACGTTGCCGGTCAGTTGGTAGAGGTTCCAGCCAATGGCCACGGTGAGCATCTGGAACCCGCTGGCGGTGAAGATGCGCGCCAACCAAAACGCGATGAAAGGGCGGTGGTGACGCAACAGCAACGCGGGTTTACTAGGCATCGGGAGTTCAGGTCAGGGCGGGAGGGAGCGCCGAGATTATCATTAAGTTGTAACAGATGGTTGCAACAACTGAGCTGAGGCAGTCTGTCACGCGGCAAAAGACCACGCCGTCCTACAGCCAAATCCGGACTACTCTTTCAGCAATGCTTGATCCAGATCAAAACCTCCCCAGGGATTGCTCTGGCGGCCTTAGGGCCAGAATCCCTGCGTGGTTGGTTAAAAAAAGAAACGAATTGAAATTCGCCAGACTCCATATCCGTGGGGGCAGTGGGTGCAGGCTCCCGCCAGCAGCCGGTATTACCTGACAGAGGAAGACTTATGTTCGGTTTGGAGGCGCTAGATCTCGCCCGAATTCAATTTGCATTCACCATCTCGTTCCACATCCTGTTCCCGGCGATCACCATCGGCCTGGCCAGTTACCTTGCGGTGCTGGAAGGCTTGTGGCTCAAGACCCATAACGATACCTACCGTGACCTCTACCATTTCTGGTCGAAGATCTTTGCCGTCAACTTCGGCATGGGCGTGGTCTCCGGCCTGGTCATGGCCTACCAGTTCGGCACCAACTGGAGTCGATTCTCGGACTTCGCGGGCGCCGTCACCGGGCCGCTGCTGACGTACGAGGTACTCACGGCGTTCTTCCTTGAGGCCGGTTTCCTTGGGGTCATGCTGTTCGGTTGGAACAAAGTGGGGCGCAAACTGCACTTCTTCTCCACCGTGATGGTGGCTGTCGGTACGTTGATTTCCACGTTCTGGATTCTCTCGTCCAACAGCTGGATGCAAACGCCGCAAGGTTTTGAAATCGTCGACGGCCGTGTGATTCCCACCGATTGGTTCGCTGTGGTGTTCAACCCGTCGTTCCCGTACCGCCTGGCGCATATGGCCACGGCAGCATTCGTGGCCACCGCATTCTTTGTCGGTTCCTCGGCGGCCTGGCACTTGCTGCGCGGCAAGGACAACCCGGCGATCCGCACCATGCTCTCGATGGCGATGTGGATGGCCCTGATTGTTGCGCCTATCCAGGCGGTGATCGGCGACTTCCACGGCCTCAATACCTTGAAGCACCAACCGGCGAAAATCGCCGCGATTGAAGGCCACTGGGAAAATATCGGCAACGAACCGACTCCGTTGATCCTGTTCGGCTGGCCGGACATGAAAGCGGAAAAAACCAAGTATGCCGTGGAGATCCCGTACCTCGGCAGCCTGATCCTCACCCACTCCCTAGACAAGCAGGTGCCGGCGCTCAAGGAGTTCCCGCCTGAGGACCGTCCCAATTCCACCATCGTGTTCTGGTCGTTCCGGGTCATGGTTGGCCTGGGCTTCCTGATGATTTTCACCGGCCTGTTCAGCCTTTGGCTGCGCCGGGGCGACAAGATGTACACGTCCAAGCCGTTCCTGTACCTGGCGCTGTGGATGGGGCCATCCGGCCTGATCGCGATTCTTGCTGGTTGGTTCACCACCGAGATCGGCCGCCAGCCGTGGGTGGTCTATGGCTTGATGCGCACGGCGGATGCTTCATCCGGGCATAGCCTGGCGCAGATGACCATCACCCTTGTGTTGTTCGTGGTGGTGTACTTTGCGCTGTTTGGCGCCGGTTTGGGCTACATGATGCGCCTGGTGCGCAAAGGTCCAGTGACCCACGAAAGCACCGAGCCAACCCACGGCGGCCCTGGCCAGAAACGCACACCGGCCCGTCCGTTGTCCGCCGCCGATGATGGCAGCGACGACGACCACGTCGACATCCAGCACAAGGGGCATTGAGATGGGTATTGATCTTCCGCTGATCTGGGCCGTGATCATCATCTTCGGCATCATGATGTACGTGGTCATGGACGGTTTCGACCTGGGCATCGGCATTCTTTTTCCGTTCATCCCCGGCAAAGTCGACCGTGACGTGATGATGAACACCGTCGCGCCGGTCTGGGACGGCAACGAAACCTGGCTGGTACTCGGTGGTGCGGCGTTGTTCGGTGCGTTCCCGCTGGCCTATTCCGTGGTGCTGTCGGCGTTGTACCTGCCGTTGATCTTGATGCTGATCGGGTTGATCTTTCGCGGCGTGGCCTTCGAGTTCCGCTTCAAGGCCAAGGACCACAAGCGTCACCTGTGGGACAAGGCGTTCATCGGTGGTTCCATTGCGGCCACCTTCTTCCAGGGCGTGGCGCTGGGGGCGTTTATCGATGGCATTCCGGTGGTCGATCGCCAGTTTGCCGGCGGCTCGCTGGATTGGCTCACGCCGTTCACGATGTTCTGCGGTGTGGCCTTGGTAGTCGCCTACGCCTTGCTCGGTTGCACCTGGCTGATCATGAAGACCGAAGGCAAGTTGCAGGAGCAGATGCACAACCTGGCGCGGCCATTGGCCTTTGTGGTGTTGGCGGTGATTGGCATCGTCAGCCTGTGGACGCCGCTGGCGCACCCGGAAATCGCTTCGCGCTGGTTCACCCTGCCGAACCTGTTCTGGTTCCTGCCGGTGCCGATCCTGGTATTGGTGACCATGTACGGGCTGATCCGTGCGGTGGCGCGTAATGCGCACTACACGCCGTTCCTGCTGACGCTGGTGCTGATCTTCCTCGGCTACAGCGGCCTGGGTATCAGCTTGTGGCCAAACATCATCCCGCCGTCCGTGTCGATCTGGGACGCGGCGGCACCACCGCAGAGCCAGGGCTTCATGCTGGTGGGGACGTTATTCATCATCCCGTTCATCCTGGGCTACACCTTCTGGAGCTACTACGTGTTCCGCGGCAAGGTCACCCACGAAGACGGCTATCACTAGGAGGGTCGTTCCATGTCCGGCAAACCTTCGTTGCACGAGATTGAACAGGCCGAGAAACAGCCGTTGTGGCGGCGCTTGGGGTGGCTGGCGATGATCTGGACCGGCAGCGTGCTGGCCCTGTTTGTCGTGGCCAGCCTGATGCGCATGTTCATGAATGCGGCGGGCCTGACCACCCACTGACATCCCGATCCGGGCTTCGCGGCCCGGCTTTCAACCCTGCCTCTCGCAAGAGTGGCAGGGTTTTTTTATTTGCGCGCCTTGAGGATCACGAACTTGGGCGTGGCCGCCACTTGCTCGACACCCCGGAACAGTCGCGCCAATTTGCTGTGATAGCCCAGGTGACGGTTGCCGACTATATAGAGCGCGCCACCTACCACCAGCGCTTCACGCGCCTGCTGGAACATGCGCCAGGCGAGGAAGTCGCCGACGACCTGCTGCTGGTGGAACGGTGGGTTGCACAGTACTACGTCGAGCGAATCCGGCTCCTGGCCGGCCAGGCCATCGGCGGCGCGCACGGTCACGTCGCGGTCGCCGAGGGCGGCTTGCCAGTTTTCGGCAGCCGATTGCACGGCCATGTACGACTCGTCCAGCAAGGTGTACTGCGCATCGGGGTTTTGCAGTGCGCTGGCAATTGCCAATACGCCGTTGCCACAACCCAGGTCGGCCACACGGGCGTTGCCCAGGTTTTTTGGCAGGTGTGGCAGGAACGCGCGAGTGCCGATATCCAGGCTTTCACGGCAGAACACGTTGGCGTGGTTGAGCAGCTCGATGGCAGGCGTGTCCAGCGTGTAGCGGGTCGGGTAGGGCGACACTGCGACTGGGCGATCCGCGACGGTGGCAATCAACAGCCGCGCCTTCTTCACTGCCAGCGACGCATGCATGGGGCCGATATACCGCTCCAGCATTTCCCCGGCTGCCCGTGGCAGGTGTTTGACCATCGCCCCGGCGATCACTTCTGCGCCTGGGGCCAGTTGGCCCTGCAGGCGAATCAGCTGTTCTTCCAATAACGCCAGGGTCTTGGGCACACGGATCAGCACTCGGTCGAACGGCCCGTTGGGTACTTGGCTGGCGGGAATGAATGCCACCGCATCAAAGGCCTTGCCATTGCGCACCAGGTTCTTCTCCAGGCCTTGGGCTGCCAGGAACGAGTCGCCGCTGGAGGTCACCTGCACCTGGCCATCAAGGCTGGCGGCCAGGGCGCCAAAACTGTCGTTGAGTACCAGCACACGGGTGGCAGCAACAGGTTGCTGTTCTGCCAGGTAGCTGAGCAGGTACTCGTCGGCGGCATCGAAGGCTTGCAGCGGATCATTGTGTTGCTCTGGCTGGCGGATCAGATCGAGCTGGGCGAAGGGGCTTTCGAGCAGGGGCATGGCGGGGGAGGCTCTGGGTCATCGATGGGAGTTCGACAGTTACCTGCGAACCCTCTGAGTGAACTTCGACGTGGGCCCCATGGGCTGCGTCAACACTCAGAATTGGGCGTAAATGTTACTTTTTTTCCAGAGGGATTACATGCGGTGTTTCCACTCGATTAAAAGCAGCCCATTTTGGAGGCCCTGAGTACTGCTGCGATCTTGTTATTAAACCCCAGCTTCTTGAAGCAACTGCTGATATGGAACCCCACCGTACGCTCCGACAAGCAGAGGATGGCGGCAATGTCCGCAGCGGTCTTGCCCATGGCTGACCATTTGAGTATTTCCGTTTCTCGTGGGGTCAGTTTGCTGGGCGGTTTGACGCCAGGTTCGTCGGCAAATTTCTGCGCTACTACCGCATGCATGGCATGACACAGCCACAGCACCTGGCCGGCTTTTTCGTACAGTTCTTCCGGGCTGACTTCGCCTTTGGTACGACCCAGGGTCAGCATGCTGAAGACCCCATGGAAATCATGCACTGACTGCGTCCAGCCCAAGTGCACACCATGCACTTGGGCCAATTCCCACAGGTTCGGCGCGGCGCTAAATGCCTTCTTCTCCCACACTATTGGCAGTACGCTGCGTTTGCAGTGGGCGACAACAGGGTCTATTTCGAAGAAGTGTCCTTGTTTGTAGGCAGTGTTCCACTCACTTGGGTAATTATTTTTATAAACAGTTTTTGTGTCGTTTTCAGGTATTTGAGAACTCATCGTAAATGAACAGAATTGGAAGCCGAGCTCTAAGGTGTGATTGAGGGCCATTTCAAAAACACTGGTTATCTGGTTCTCGCCTTCCAGTTTGGGGAGTCTTGTGTTGCGCCAGCTAATCATTGGTCACTCTCCATGGGATTTTACGTACTGTGGGTACGTCCTCACCCCACAGTTGCACGAAACTGAGTGTAGGATATTGCCTATATAATTTAATCGGGAAAATGCTGAAAGCTGTTGTGTTGTTAGGCGGGCGATCTTGTACATGTTGCAAGTGTTTGTGCAGGTTGTTTGGATGTTTATTTTTTCTAATTGGAATTAGCGAGTTAGCAGTGCTGCCAAATTGATGGCTGTTAACAACACTGCATCATCTGATAAGCGATTTAGACTGTGTTAATAGCCAAATGATTAGTCGCGTGGTCGTCGGCTAACTGTTTCTCCAACTTTACGCACGCTCACTCACCGCAGCCATTGGGGGACGTGAAAGGCGCAAATGCCGTACAAATCAACGGTGTTTGCGCTCGCCACTTTGAGGGACACTAGGGCACCTGTAGAACGGAGCCCCCCATGACGGCCAGCGCTGAGAAATTTACCCGCCAGACCTTGCTAGACGTGCAGTCGCTGACTCCCAGCCTGTTTACCCTGCGCACTACCCGTGACGCGGGCTTTCGTTTCACCGCAGGCCAGTTTGTGCGCCTGGGGGTGACCAAGGCGGATGGCAGCACGGTGTGGCGCGCTTATTCATTGGTGTCGTCGCCGTTCGATGAGCACCTCGATTTCTTTTCCATCGTCGTTCCCGGCGGAGAGTTCACCAGCGAACTGAGCCGTCTGCGGGTAGGCGATACCTTGATGGTGGAGCGCCAGGCTACAGGGTTTCTAACGCTGAACCGATTTGTCGATGGCCGCGATTTGTGGATGCTGGGCACCGGCACCGGGGTGGCGCCGTTCCTGTCGATCCTGCAGGACTTCGAGGTTTGGGAAAAATTCGAGCGCATCATCCTGGTCTATAGCGCCCGCGAGGCCAAGGAGCTGGCGTATCAGACGCTGATCAAATCTTTAGGCGAGCGTGAATACCTGGCTGAGCATGCGCACAAACTCGTCTACCTCCCAATTGTCACCCGCGAGCAACACCCTGGCGCATTGAACGGGCGCATTACCACGCTGATTGAAAACGGCGAGTTGGAGCGCGCCGCGGGTGTTGAACTGACGCCTGAACACTCCCGCGTCCTGATCTGCGGCAACCCGCAAATGGTTGATGACACGCGGCAGTTACTCAAGCAGCGCGATATGCAACTGAGCCTGAGTCGACGCCCCGGCCAAGTGGCGGTGGAAAACTACTGGTAACAAAAAGGCGCCCCTTGGGGCGCCTCGTTTTACTGGCAGACGACGCTCAAGGCTTGTCGTTCTGCGCCTTGAGCAGATCGCGGATCTCGCCCAGCAACACTTCTTCCTTGGTCGGCGTCGGCGGCAGGCTTGGTGCCACGGCCTCTTCACGCTTCAGGCGGTTGATCGCCTTCACGCCCATGAAGATCGCAAACGCGACGATCACAAAGTCGATCACGCTCTGGATGAACTTGCCGTACGCCAGCACCACCGCAGGTACATCGCCTTGCGCGGCCTTTAGCGTTATCGCCAAGTCGCCGAAGTCTACGCCACCGATCAACAGACCGATGGGAGGCATCACTACGTCGCCTACAAACGAGGAAACAATCTTGCCGAAGGCGGCGCCGATGATGATACCGACGGCCATATCGACCACATTACCTTTGACCGCGAAGGCCTTGAACTCACTGATCACGCCCATAGGTTATTCCTTGTTACAGATGAGAAGGGTGGAACTCAGTGTAAGTCAGTCGTAGAGCCCTTGCGCGACACAACTGTTAACACTGTTAGGTTTTATCGACACATTAAATCGCAAATAGTTTGCAAAATGCCACCAGTCGCGCGCGAAATACTCGTGATTTCAGTGGGTTACCACACTATTTTCTTTATCGGCTTGGTACTACTTTTCTATTTATCTTCTGCGTCCCAGGTCACTAGCCTCTGGCAAGCACAACAGAATGTGCACTAAAAAAACCAGAGGAAACCTCGATGAATAACTCAATGAGCCGCGGGCCCGTTTCAGCGCGATCAGCGCTGATACTGGTAACCGCCAGCTTGCTTTCCCTGTCGGTGCAAGCCGCCAACCTGACCCGCGATAACGGTGCAGCCGTCGGCGATAACCAGAACTCGCAAACCGCCGGCGCCAATGGCCCGGTGTTGCTGCAAGACGTGCAACTTATCCAGAAGCTGCAGCGCTTCGACCGTGAACGCATCCCTGAGCGCGTAGTACACGCCCGTGGTACCGGCGCCCACGGCACGTTCACCGTCACCGATAACCTCAGCGACCTGACCAAGGCCAAGGTGTTTGCCGCCGGCGAAACCACACCGGTGTTCGTGCGCTTCTCGGCCGTGGTGCATGGCAACCACTCTCCGGAAACCTTGCGTGACCCACGCGGTTTCGCCACCAAGTTCTACACCGCCGACGGCAACTGGGACCTGGTGGGCAACAACTTCCCGACCTTTTTCATCCGCGATGCCATCAAGTTCCCGGACATGGTCCACGCCTTCAAGCCAGACCCGCGCACCAACCTGGATGACGACTCTCGTCGCTTCGATTTCTTCTCCCACGTACCCGAAGCCACCCGTACGTTGACCGAGCTGTACTCCGACTCCGGCACCCCGGCGAGCTACCGGGAAATGGACGGCAATGGCGTGCATGCCTACAAGCTGATCAACGCCAAGGGCGAGGTGCATTACGTCAAGTTCCACTGGAAGAGCCTGCAAGGCATCAAGAACCTTGATCCCAAGCAAGTCACCGAGGTGCAGGGTCGCGATTACAGCCACATGACCCACGACCTGGTCACGCATATCAACAAGGGCGACTTCCCCAAGTGGGACCTGTACGTGCAGGTGCTCAAGCCTGAGGACTTGGCCAAGTTCGATTTCGACCCACTGGACGCCACCAAGATCTGGCCAAACGTGCCGGAGCGCAAAGTCGGGCAGATGGTGCTGAACCGCAACCCAGCCAATGTGTTCCAGGAGACCGAGCAAGTGGCAATGGCCCCGGCCAACCTGGTGCCGGGTATCGAACCGTCGGAAGATCGCCTGTTGCAAGGCCGGGTGTTCTCCTACGCCGATACCCAAATGTATCGCCTGGGCCCGAATGCCCTGCAACTGCCGATCAACGCGCCACGGGTGACCGTCAACAACGGCAACCAGGACGGCGCGATGAACGTCGGCAAGACCAGCAGCGGCGTGAACTACCAGCCGAGCCGCCTGGAGCCACGGGAAGAACCGCAGGCCGCACGCTATAGCCAATCGGCGCTGTCGGGCAGCACGCAGCAGGCGAAGATCCAGCGCGAGCAGAACTTCAAGCAAGCCGGTGACTTGTACCGCTCCTACAGCAAGAAAGAGCGCCAGGACTTGATCGACAACTTCGGCGGCTCCCTGGCCACCACCGACGACGAGAGCAAGCACATCATTCTGTCGTTCCTCTACAAGGCTGACCCGGAGTACGGCACTGGCGTGGCCAAGGTTGCCAAGGGTGATCTGGCGCGCGTGAAGGCGCTGGCGGAAAAGCTGACTGACTAACGTTGGTTCCGGTCGGCGCCCTCAAGCGGGGCGTCGGCCTTTGGCAGGAGAAAACCCATGCGTATTGCTATCGGTCTGTTAATGGTCATGCTGGCCTTTGTTGTCCGTGCAGAGCCGCCCGAGCCTGTGGCGCTCAAGGCCCAGTTGCAGGACTACTATTTCGATGCCGCCCGCCGTGGCGACCTCGACATGCTCAACACCTTTATCGACTCCGGCTACAGCCTCAACACCCAGGACGACAAGGGCTACACCGCGCTAATTTTGGCGGCCTACCACGGCCAGGGCGCGTTCGTGGAGCGCCTGCTCAACGCCGGTGCAGACGCCTGCGTACAGGACAAGCGCGGTAACACTGCACTGATGGGGGCGATCTTCAAAGGCGAGCTGAAAATCGCCCAACGCTTGCTGGCCACCGACTGCAACCCCGACCAGCGCAACGGTGCCGGGCAGACAGCCGCCATGTACGCCGGGCTGTTCAAACGTGTCGAGTTGCTGGATGAGTTGAAGGCCAAGGGCGCTGACCTCAACGCCGAAGACCCTATCGGCAACAGCGCATCACGATTGGCCAGTGGTGAAATCCGGACCCCGGCGCCGCGCTGAGCTATCATCGCGGTTTTTCGGTTGGAGGTTCTCAAATGGCAAAGGCCAAGCGCATGTACGGCTGCACGGAGTGCGGCGCGACCTTTCCCAAGTGGGCCGGCCAGTGCACCGAATGCGGTGCGTGGAACACGCTGACTGAAACCATGATTGAAAGCGGTGGCGCCGCAGCCCCCACTGGTCGGGCTGGCTGGACCGGGCAGCAAGCGCAGATCAAGACGCTGGCTGAGGTCAGCGTCGAAGAAATCCCACGGTTTTCCACCGCCTCCGGTGAGTTGGACCGTGTGCTCGGTGGCGGCCTGGTGGACGGCTCGGTGGTGTTGATCGGCGGTGACCCCGGCATCGGTAAGTCGACGATCCTGTTGCAAACCCTATGCAGCATTGCCAGCCGCATGCCGGCGCTGTATGTCACGGGCGAAGAATCCCAGCAGCAGGTGGCCATGCGCGCCCGACGCCTGGGGTTGCCTCAGGACCAGCTGCGGGTCATGACTGAGACCTGCATCGAAAGCATCATCGCCACGGCGCGTATCGAAAAGCCCAAGGTTATGGTGATCGACTCGATTCAGACGATCTTCACCGAGCAACTGCAGTCGGCGCCGGGCGGTGTCTCCCAGGTGCGGGAGAGTGCGGCGTTGTTGGTGCGTTATGCCAAGCAGAGCGGCACGGCGATCTTCCTGGTGGGCCATGTGACCAAAGAGGGCGCGCTGGCCGGGCCGCGAGTGCTGGAGCATATGGTCGACACCGTGTTGTATTTCGAGGGCGAGTCCGACGGGCGCCTGCGTTTGTTGCGGGCGGTGAAGAACCGTTTCGGCGCAGTCAATGAGTTGGGCGTATTCGCCATGACTGACCGGGGGCTGAAAGAAGTCTCCAACCCGTCAGCGATTTTCCTCACCCGTGCCCAGGAAGAAGTCCCAGGCAGTGTGGTGATGGCGACGTGGGAAGGCACTCGGCCGATGCTGGTGGAAGTGCAAGCGCTGGTGGATGACAGCCATTTGGCCAACCCGCGGCGTGTCACCTTGGGCCTGGATCAGAACCGCCTGGCGATGTTGCTGGCGGTATTGCACCGTCATGGCGGCATTCCGACCCACGACCAGGACGTGTTCCTCAACGTGGTGGGCGGGGTTAAGGTGCTGGAGACAGCGTCGGACCTGGCGTTAATGGCGGCGGTGATGTCCAGCTTGCGTAACCGGCCATTGCCGCATGACTTGCTGGTGTTTGGTGAGGTGGGGCTGTCGGGTGAAGTGCGTCCGGTGCCGAGTGGCCAGGAGCGGCTGAAGGAAGCCGCGAAGCACGGCTTCAAGCGCGCCATCGTGCCTAAAGGCAATGCGCCGAAGGAGTCGCCGCCAGGCATTCAGATTATCGGGGTGACGCGCTTGGAACAGGCGTTGGATGCGCTGTTCGAGTAATCCTCATTCCGACAGGCAGTATTGTTTGATGTGGGAGCCGGGCTTGCCCGCGATGGGGGAGGGTCAGCTAAGGATGTATATGCTGACACTGCGCTTTCGCAGGCAAGCCAGCTCCCACACTTGATCCGACTTGGCTGTTAGATCTCCAGCAATGCCGCCAACTCGCGATGCAATTCCTCCTCATCCCCAAGATTCAACTCGACAAAGCGCCGCAAATAACTGATCGAGTCCAGGTCGATATGCTGGCACACAAACCCCAACTGCCCATGATCCTCATGAGTCAGCCGCACTTGCATCTTGATATGGGCCTTAGCGTCCAGGCGTATGTCCACATCAAACGGCAACGCCTTATTACCCTTCCAGTCTTCAGGCCGTTGCACCAACAACCCTTTTAGCGACAAATCCACCAATTGCACGGGCCATTCGCGACCGTTTTGCCGAAGTTCGGTCTTGGCGTCAAAGGCGATCCTGCGGAAACGGCGGCGGTCAGATGGTTGTTCGGTCATGGTGGAACCCTCTGTGGATAAGGGAATTGTAGCGCCGAGCCATCATTGGGCCTTTATTTCTGCTTTTTTTGCCCGCAGAAGGCTCTAGACCAACGTAGGGGGGTGGCCTTTGAGGCCAACAGCGCTAAACTCGGAACGGCTGTCCTTTCTGTCCACCCTGGCTGGAATATAAAAATGAAAAATAATAATAGCCTGCTACGCCACCTACCCTGGCTGGTGCTGGCAATCGTAGGAGCGTGCGCCCTTGGCGTAGTGGCCTTGCGCCGCGGCGAGGCGATCAACGCCTTGTGGATTGTGGTCGCTGCTGTGGCCATCTACCTGGTTGCTTACCGCTACTACAGCCTGTTCATCGCTAATAATGTGATGCAACTCGATCCACGGCGGGCCACCCCCGCAGTGATCAACAACGACGGTCTGGACTATGTGCCGACCAACAAACACATCCTTTTCGGTCACCACTTTGCGGCGATTGCCGGTGCAGGCCCCTTGGTTGGCCCGGTACTGGCGGCGCAAATGGGCTATCTGCCCGGCACGCTCTGGCTGATTGCCGGCGTGGTGCTTGCCGGTGCGGTGCAGGACTTCATGGTCCTGTTCCTGTCCACGCGTCGTAACGGCCGTTCCCTGGGGGATATGGTCCGTGAAGAGATGGGCCGCATTCCGGGGACCATCGCGCTGTTCGGCTGCTTCCTGATCATGATCATCATCCTCGCGGTGCTGGCGCTGATCGTGGTCAAGGCCCTGGCCGAGAGCCCGTGGGGCATTTTCACGGTGATGGCGACTATCCCGATCGCGATGTTCATGGGCATCTACATGCGCTACATCCGCCCGGGCCGCATCGGTGAAATCTCGATCATCGGCGTGCTGTTGCTGCTGGGTTCGATCTGGCTGGGCGGGCAGATTGCCGCTGACCCGGTGTGGGCCAAGGCCTTTACCTTCACCGGCATTCAAATCACCTGGATGCTGATCGGCTACGGTTTTGTCGCAGCGGTACTGCCGGTGTGGCTGATCCTCGCGCCACGTGACTACCTGTCTACCTTCCTGAAAATCGGCACCATCATTGCCCTGGCCATCGGCATCCTGGTCACCATGCCAGAGCTGAAAATGCCGGCACTGACCCAGTTCATCGACGGCACTGGCCCGGTCTGGAAGGGCGGTCTGTTCCCGTTCCTGTTCATCACCATCGCCTGTGGCGCGGTGTCGGGTTTCCATGCGCTGATCTCGTCGGGCACCACGCCCAAGCTGCTGGATAACGAAACCAACGCTCGCTACATCGGTTACGGCGGCATGTTGATGGAGTCGTTCGTGGCCATCATGGCGATGGTTGCCGCTTCGGTCATCGAGCCTGGCGTGTACTTCGCCATGAACAGCCCGGCCGCCGTTGTGGGTGGTGATGTGGTGGCTGTAGCGCAAACTGTCAGCAGTTGGGGTTTTGCGATTACGCCAGAGGCGCTGCAAGCCGTGGCCCATGACATTGGTGAAACCACCATCCTGGCCCGTGCCGGCGGTGCACCGACCTTGGCGGTGGGTATCGCGCAGATCCTGCACAGTGTGCTGCCGGGTGAAAACACCATGGCGTTCTGGTACCACTTTGCGATCCTGTTCGAAGCGCTGTTCATCCTGACGGCGGTTGACGCCGGTACCCGTGCCGGTCGCTTCATGCTGCAAGACCTGCTCGGCTCCTTCGTGCCATCGCTCAAACGCACTGAGTCGTGGACCGCCAACCTGATCGCGACCGCCGGCTGCGTGGCCATGTGGGGTTACCTGCTGTACCAAGGCGTGATCGACCCTCTGGGTGGCATCAACACCTTGTGGCCGCTGTTCGGTATCTCCAACCAGATGCTGGCAGGTATCGCGCTGATGTTGGCCACCGTTGTGCTGATCAAAATGAAGCGCCAGCGCTACATCTGGGTGACCATGCTGCCAGCGGTTTGGCTGCTGATCTGCACCACCACTGCGGGCTTCATCAAGCTGTTCGACGCCAACCCGGCGGTCGGCTTCCTGTCCCTGGCCAAGAAGTACAGCGATGCCCTGGCCAACGGCCAGATCCTGGCCCCGGCCAAGAACATCGATCAGATGCAGCACGTGATCTACAACGCCTACACCAACGCAACGCTGACGGCGCTGTTCCTGTTCGTGGTATTCAGCATCCTGTTCTATGCGCTCAAGGTCGGCGTCGCCGCCTGGGGCAACAAAGAGCGTACGGATAAAGAAGCTCCGTTCCAGGCCGTACCTGACGCTTGATCGAGGATTGCAGCCATGTTCAATGACATCAGTCGCCTCGGTAAATACCTCGGTCAGGCCGCGCGCCTGATGGTCGGCATGCCCGACTACGACACCTACGTCGAGCATATGCAAACCAAACACCCGGACAAGCCGATGATGGACTACAAGGCGTTCTTCCGGGAACGCCAGGAAGCCCGTTACGGTGGCAAGGGTGGGCCTAAGTGCTGTTGAATTAACGCAATAGCCCTGTGGGAGCGGGTTTGCGTGGGAGCTGGCTTGCCTGCGATAGCATCACTGCGGTGTAACTGATACACCGAGGTGTCTGCATCGCGGGCAAGCCCGGCTCCCACACAAGCCCGCTCCCACATTTGTTTTTGTATTCCTTCAGGAGAATTTCTTTTGTCCTCTCCCATTCCCGTCACCATCCTCAGCGGCTTCCTCGGCGCCGGCAAAACCACCTTGCTGCGCCACTTGCTCAAGGCCGAGCACGGCCTGAAAATCGCCGTGATCGAAAACGAATTCAGCGACGCCGGTATCGATACCCAACTGTTGGGCGATGAGCCGGTGCAAGTCATGACCCTGTCCAACGGCTGCGTGTGCTGCACCATCCACACCGACCTGACCAAAGCCCTGTACCTGCTGCTCGAGCGCCTGGACAGCGGCGAAATCGCCTTCGACCGCCTGGTGATCGAAACCACCGGCCTGGCCGACCCGGCACCGGTGGCGCAGACCTTTTTCATCGACGAGGAACTGCGTGAGCGCTACATCCTCGACGGCATCATCACCCTGGTGGACGCGGCTCACGCCGAGCATCACCTGACCCAGACCATCGCCCAGGCCCAGATCGGCTTTGCCGACCGCTTGCTGGTAAGCAAGCGTGACCTGGTGGATGACGCCAGCTTCGACGCCCTCAGCGAGCGGCTGACGCGTATCAACCGTCGCGCGCCGATTCGAGTAGTCGATCACGGCACTATCGACCTGGCTGAACTGCTCGATGTGCGCGGCTTTAACCTCAATGCCGGTATGAGCCTGCGCCCGGTGAGTGCAGCGCCGTCTATCGACCGCATCTCCAGCCTGGTGCTGCGCACCGACCAGCCGCTGGATATCGACCGACTCAGCGAGTTCATGAACGAGTTGCTGGAAGATCATGGCAAGCAACTGCTGCGCTACAAAGGCGTGCTGAATATTGCCGGGGAAGATCGGCGCATGGTGTTTCAGGGTGTGCTGAAGCTCTACGGTTTCGATTGGGATACGGAGTGGGCCGAGGGCGAGGCGCGGGAGAGTGTGATTGTGTTTATTGCCGATGAGTTGCCGGAAGACAAGATTCGCGAGGGCTTTGCCAAGGTTTACCAATCCTGACTTGAAATCCGATCCACTGTGGGAGCTGGCTTGCCTGCGATAGCGGACTGTCAGTTAGCCCATCAGCGGCTGATACACCGCTATCGCAGGCAAGCCAGCTCCCACAAGTGACCGTGTTTCAAGTTGAGACCGGGCACAAAAAAGCCCGGCTCAAGAGCCGGGCTTTTCATTCAAGCAACTGCAATCAAGCGCCGTACACCGGCAGCTTTTTGCAGATGGCCTTGACCTTCTCACGTACCGCGTCGATCACGGCTTCGTTGTTCAGGTCTGCCAGGATGTCGCAGATCCAGCCAGCCAGTTCCTTGCACTCTGCTTCCTTGAAGCCACGAGTGGTCACAGCCGGGGTGCCGAAGCGCAGGCCCGAGGTGACGAACGGCGAACGTGGGTCGTTCGGCACGGAGTTTTTGTTCACGGTGATGAAGGCTTTGCCCAGGGCAGCGTCAGCATCTTTACCGGAAATGTCCTGCTTGATCAGCGACAGCAGGAACAGGTGGTTTTCAGTACCGCCGGACACCACGTCAAAGCCGCGCTCGATGAACACGCTGGCCATGGTCTGGGCGTTCTTGACCACTTGTTGCTGGTAAGTCTTGAACTCAGGCTGCAGCGCTTCCTTGAAGCAGATCGCTTTAGCGGCAATCACGTGCTCCAGCGGGCCACCTTGGGCGCCTGGGAATACGGCAGAGTTCAGCTTCTTCTCGATGTCGGCATTGGCGCGAGCCAGGATCAGGCCGCCACGTGGACCGCGCAGGGTCTTGTGGGTGGTGGTGGTCACCACGTCAGCGAAAGGCACCGGGTTCGGGTAGACGCCCGCAGCGACCAGACCGGCTACGTGAGCCATGTCGACGAACAGGTAGGCGCCAACCTTGTCGGCGATAGCGCGGAAACGTGGGAAATCCAGGATCTGCGAATAGGCAGAGAAACCGGCCACGATCATTTTTGGCTTGTGTTCAACCGCCAGGCGCTCGACTTCGTCGTAGTCGATCAGGCCGTTGGCATCGATACCGTATTGAACGGCGTTGTACAGCTTGCCGGAGGAGGAAACGCTGGCGCCGTGGGTCAGGTGACCGCCGTGGGCCAGGCTCATGCCCAGGATGGTGTCGCCGCCTTGCAGCAGGGCCAGGTACACAGCGCTGTTGGCTTGGGAGCCGGCGTGCGGCTGGACGTTGGCGTAATCGGCGCCGAACAGTTCTTTTGCACGGTCGATGGCCAGTTGCTCAACCACGTCGACGTACTCGCAACCGCCGTAGTAGCGCTTGCCTGGGTAGCCTTCGGCGTACTTGTTGGTCAGAACCGAACCTTGAGCCTCCATGACGGCTGGGCTGGTGTAGTTTTCCGAAGCGATCAGTTCAATGTGCTCTTCCTGGCGCACGGCTTCTTGCTGCATGGCAGCGAAGAGATCGGCGTCGTACTTGGCAATAGTCAAATCACGGCTGAACATGGCGGTCCTCAAGGATCGGGGGCAGAAAAGGAGGGCATTCTAACCCAATGGGTTTTAGATGGCATATGAAAGGACATCATGTCGCGGACAAGTGGGATTCACTTAGGGATGAATGGTGCCTGTGATGGCCATATCGCGGGCAAGCCCGGCTCCCACATTTTGATCTGTGAACCCATTCGAATGTGGGAGCTGGCTTGCCTGCGATGAGGCCGTCAGCCCCACAGCTGAAACTCAGTCGAACATGAACAGCGCATCATTGCTGAACTGCGCCTCAAACCGGTTCGCCGGCATCGGCCGCCCAAACAGGTAGCCCTGCACCTCGTCGCAGCCATGCTCGCGCAGAAAGTCCAACTGCTCATGGGTTTCCACGCCTTCGGCGATTACCGCCAGGTTCAGGCTGTGGGCCATGGCGATAATGGCGCGGGCGATCTGTGCGTCCTGCTCGCCGGACGGTAGGCCGTCGACGAAGGTGCGGTCGATCTTCAATACGTCGATGGGGAATTGCTTGAGGTAGTTGAGCGACGAGTAACCCGTGCCAAAGTCGTCTACCGCAATGCTCAGGCCCAGGTTTTTCAAGCTGTCGAGGATATGCATGGCCTCGTTGACTTCACGCATCAGGATGCTTTCGGTCAGCTCAAGCTCCAGGCACGCCGGCGGCAGGCCGGTGTCCTTGAGGATGGTGGCGATGCGCGTACCCAGTTGGCCGTCGGAGAACTGCCGCGCGGAGATGTTCACCGAGACTTTCGGCACGCGCACCTTGTTCTGGTGCCAGGTCTTGAGCTGACGGCAGGCTTCGCTGATCACCCAGTCGCCCACGTCCACCACCAGGCCCAACTCCTCCAACACTGGGATGAAGTCTCCTGGCGGCACCAGGCCGCGTCGCGGATGGCGCCAGCGCAGCAGGGCTTCAGCGCCCGTCAGGCGTTTGCCGTCACCACTGAACTGCGGCTGGTAATAAAGCACGAATTCGTTTTGGTCCAGGGCGTGGCGCAGGTCGCTTTCCAGCTCCAGGCGTTCCAGGGCGCTGGCGTTCATGTCGGCCTGGTAGAACTGGAAGTTGTTCTTGCCGCGCTCCTTGGCGTGATACATCGCGGTGTCGGCGTTTTTCATCAACTGGCTCAGCTCGTTGCCGTCCTGAGGGCTGAGGGCGATGCCGATACTCGCGGTCACGAAGAACTCGCGGCCTTCCAGCACGAAGGGCTTCACGAGGCTGGCGAGAATCTGTTCGGCCACATGAATCGCACGGTTCAACGCTAGTTCGCGGTTGACCCGCGGTTGCAGGAGCAAAGTGAATTCGTCACCGCCCATGCGCGCCACGGTGTCGTCTTCGGCCACGCAGCCCAGCAGGCGGGTGGCCATTTCCTTGAGCATGCGGTCGCCGGCCGCGTGGCCCAGGGAGTCGTTGATCGGCTTGAAACGGTCGAGGTCGAGGAACATCAGCACCACCCACGACTTCTGGCGGTCGGCGGCCTGCAGCGCGGTATGCAGCCGGTCCTGGAACAGCGTGCGGTTTGGCAAGTGGGTCAGGGCGTCGTAGTAGGCCAGGCGGTGGATACGCTGTTCGCTGGCCTTGCGCTCGCTGATATCACTGAAGAAGCACACGTAGCTGGCCAAGTCGCCTTCGTCGTCGAACACGGCGGTAATGCCGACCCAGGCCGGGTAATGCTCGCCGTTGCGGCGCTTGAGCCACACCTCGCCTTCCCAGGTGCTGTGCTGGTGCAATTGCTTGAGCACGTAACGCAAGTGAGCTTCCTGCTGTTCATCGACGGTGAGCAGGTTGGGCAACTGATCCAGTACATCAGCGACCGCGTAGCCGCTGACCCGGCTGAATGCCTCGTTGGCCTGCACGATATAGCCCGCCGGGTCGGTGATCAGGATCGCCGACGTGGAGTGCTCGAATACCGTGGCCGCCATGCGCAGGTCTTTTTCGGCGCGGCGCTGCTGGCTGACGTCGCGGCCCACACCGAGGACGCCTTCAAAGGCACCGTGTTCGTCCCACACCAGCACCAGGCGCAGTTCGATCGGCACTTTGCGGCCATCGGCGCGCAGGCAGTCGAACAGGAACAACTGGGTCTGTACTTCATCGCGCAGCTTGTTCAGCGCCTCGGTATCGCCCAGTGCACGGCTGACCTGCTCCACCAGGCTGTAGATGCCGGTTAACTGCTGCGGGTTGGCGATGATCGATTGCCAGCCGTTCTTGAACACCCAGTCCACGTCGTAACCCAGCACGGCGTTAACCGAGGGGCTGATGTAGTTGAGGGCCAATTGGCTGTCGGTGGAGCAGATGACGTCGCTGATGCTTTCGGCCAGCATGCGGTAGCGCTGTTCGCTGTCACGCAGGGACTCGCTGGCTTCGATCTGGTCGGTGATGTCCTTGGCCACGCCGATGATCCGGGTGACCACGGCGGTCTTGTCCCGGGCCAGGGCCTGTTCGCGGATATCAAAGCGGCGCCATTGGTTGTTACGGTGGCGAAAGCGCAACTGGCACTGCAATTGGGTGGTGTAGCCGATCTGGCGTTGCTGCTGGCGTAAGTCGTGGTAGTGCTCGGCGTCTTCGGGGTGTAGCAGGATTTCCCAGAAGTACTCGCCCATTTGCTGCAGCTCGGCTTTGTTATAGCCGAGGGTGTGGCCCAAGTGATGGTTGCTGAAAATCATGCGCTGGCTGATCACGTCCTGCACATACAGGTGGTCGGGCACGGTACGCACCACGTCGGACCAGAAACTTTCACGCTCCACCAGCGACAACTCGATCAGCTTGCGGCTGGTGATATCGCTGATGCTGAGGATCACGGCCTTGGCGTCATCCTGCTGCTCGGGCAGGCGCATCACCAGCCACAGGTATTGATCGTTGCCGGCCACATCCTTGAGCTGGATCTCCAGCTCAAGCTGGTTCTGTTGGGTCAGGACGGCTTCCAGTATCTGGTAGCCGATAGAGGTGGCGTTGCGCGGGCAGTCATCGATCAGACGCTCCCAGGCTTCTTCGCAAGAGCCCACGTTCAGCAGGCGCACGGCAACCTGGTTGACCTCGGTAATGCGCAGTTCCTTGAGCAGTTGCTGGCGTTCGGCGGGGTTGTCTTGCAGCCAGGCGTGCAGTTGCGCGCGCGTTTCCAGTTGGGCCTTGGCGAAGAACGCCTTGAGCCCCGACAGGTCCAGCACGCAAAGCGCTACGCCGGTGCCCTCGAAAATGTCCTGGTAGCGTCGCCGGCCCTCATGCACCTGACGCTGGCGGCGGCGCATGTTCAACAGCACGATCACCGGGATCAGTGAGAACGCCAGGCCCAGCAGGCATTTACCGATAAAGGCAGGCAGCAGTTGCTCCAGCACGGCGTTACGGTCGAACAGCCCGCGCAGTTGCCAGTCGCTTTTGCTCAGGGGCGTGACCAGCACGCTTTTATTCAACTCGTCCGGAGTGAGGGCACTGGTCCATTGGGCGGGCATGCCACTGTCACGGCTGATGACACGGTGGTTGAGGCGATTCTCGATGGCCCACATCGGGCGCACGCCCTGGCCGTCCTGACGGGTGAGGTTGGTCAGGTAATTGGGGGCCAGGCGCAGCACCCAATACACCCTTGAACCGCCGCTGGGCTGATGCAGCAATAAATAGATGATGGTCCCGTCGTTGTTGTTGCTCAGGTAATACGACTGGGAGTGGCTGCGCTGCACCAGCTCTTCGAGCCAGGCAGCATCTTGGCTATCGGTGGCGCTGTCGCTGATCATCGCGCCGCTGGGGGCGAGCAGGGCGATGCTGCGCAGCTCCGGCAGCGAGCGTTGCAAGGTGCGCATCAGGGCTTGTTGCTGTTCGCTGTCGCGCGGTGGCTCGACCATCGGTAGCAGGTTCAGGGCGATTTTTGCGCTGAGGGCCATGTTCAGGCTGATCTGTTCAGCCAGGTCGGCGCTGTAGTCAATGGTGTATTGCTGCTGGTTCTTCTGGTTTTGCTGCAGTTGGTCCAGCAGTTGCCAGAACAATAACGCGAGCAGCATGAGGACAAGCGTCGCCAATGCGCCTTTGAGGGTGCCGTGCAGGGGCGCTCCCGGCGCTATATGAGCGGCGCGCAGAGGAGTTGGCGGCGTGACTTTGGACAAGCTGTGATCCTGCGGTTTGGCTGGACTGGCGCGCGACGTGCACTATAAGCCGGACGCCCGGAGGGCGGCTAGCATGCCTTGACTTGTGGCAAAGTGCCAGCCCCGCCTGGCTGGACTGACCAAGCGCATTCAGGTAGCTTTGCCGGTTACGCGGGGGCGTTCCAGCCCCAGACATTCAGGCTTTTTCCGCACGCAGGCATTGATCATCGTCAACGGCCCGCGCGGCGCATGGCCTGGCACGGGCTTCGCCCGCTTAATTCATCAGTCACTGACGCTAGGTTCACCATGGCTCAATACGTCTTCACCATGCATCGGCTGGGAAAAGTTGTTCCGCCGAAGCGGGAAATCCTCAAAAATATTTCGCTGTCCTTCTTCCCAGGCGCCAAGATCGGCGTGCTCGGCCTCAACGGTTCGGGTAAGTCCACGCTGCTGAAAATCATGGCCGGCGTCGACACCGAGTTCGAAGGCGAAGCCCGCCCGATGCCGGAGCTGAACATCGGCTACCTGCCGCAGGAACCGATCCTGGATCCGACCAAGACCGTGCGCGAAGTGGTTGAAGAAGCCGTCAGCGTGATCAAGAACGCCCAGGCCCGCCTGGACGAGGTCTATGCCGCTTACGCCGAAGAAGATGCCGACTTCGACAAACTGGCTGCCGAACAAGCCAAGCTCGAAGCCATCCTGCAAGCCGGCGACGGTCACAACCTGGAGCGCCAGCTGGAAGTTGCCGCCGACGCGCTGCGCCTGCCGGCGTGGGACGCCAAGGTCGAACACCTGTCTGGTGGTGAGAAGCGTCGTGTGGCCCTGTGCCGCCTGCTGCTGTCGGCCCCTGACATGCTGCTGCTCGACGAACCTACCAACCACTTGGACGCCGATTCCGTCGCCTGGCTGGAACATTTCCTTCACGACTTCCCAGGCACCGTGGTTGCGATCACGCACGACCGCTACTTCCTGGACAATGTTGCTGGCTGGATTCTGGAGCTCGACCGTGGCGCCGGTATCCCTTACGAGGGCAACTACTCCGGTTGGCTGGAAGCCAAGTCCGACCGTCTGGCCGCCGAATCCAAGCAGCAATCGGCCCACGAAAAAGCCATGAAGGAAGAACTGGAGTGGGTGCGCAAAGGCGCCAAGGCCCGCCAGTCCAAGTCCAAGGCTCGTCTGCAACGCTTTGAAGAAATGCAGTCGCAGGAATTCCAGAAGCGTTCGGAAACCAACGAGATCTACATCCCGGCCGGCCCGCGCCTGGGTGACAAGGTCATCGAGTTCAAGAACGTTTCCAAAGGCTACGGCGACCGCGTGCTGATCGACAACCTGTCGTTCTCCATGCCAAAAGGCGCGATCGTCGGCGTTATTGGTGGTAACGGTGCGGGTAAATCCACACTGTTCCGCATGCTGATGGGCAAGGAGACTCCGGACTCCGGCAGCATCGAGATCGGCGAAACCGTGCAACTGGCCTGTGTCGACCAGAGCCGCGACGACCTCGACGGCAGCAAGACCGTGTTCCAGCAGATTTCCGACGGCTCCGACCAGATCCGCATCGGCAACTATGAAATCCCGTCGCGCACCTACGTCGGTCGTTTCAACTTCAAGGGCGGCGACCAGCAGAAGTTCGTCAAGGACCTGTCCGGTGGTGAGCGCGGTCGCTTGCACTTGGCCCTGACCCTGAAAGAGGGCGGCAACGTCCTGCTGCTCGACGAACCGTCCAACGACCTCGACGTTGAAACCTTGCGTTCCCTGGAAGAAGCCCTGTTGGACTTCCCGGGTGCCGCCATTGTGATCTCTCACGATCGGTGGTTCCTTGACCGCGTCGCGACTCACATCCTGGCGTACGAAGACGATTCCCAAGCGGTGTTCTTCGAAGGTAACTACACCGAGTACGAAGCGGACCGTAAAAAGCGCTTGGGCGAAGCAGCTGCCCAGCCGCACCGCGTGCGTCACAAAAAACTGGCCTGATTAAGGTCGGTTTGAATGAGCGGAGCCTTCGGGCTCCGTTTTTTTTTGAGTGTTTTTCAGGTGGACCGAATTGGATTTATCGCAGGCATGCCAGCTCCCACTTTTGATTTGTGAACACAGTCGAATGTGGGAGCTGGCTTGCCTGCGATGGCGGCTTATAGGTTGGTGCATGTCTTGGGGTGGCAATCCCTTTAAAGGTGCAAAAATCGCCTGTTTTTCAGGTTTATTTATATCCAATGCACCATTTAAATTCACAAAGGCGACATTTTGCCCTGTCGCAGTGCGAAATGAATTGATAAAGTCCGGCTCAATCTCCGTTAAAAACTAAAAATCTGCCGAGACTTTTCATGATCGAATCCGTCGAATCCTTCCTTGCCCGCCTCAAAAAACGCGACCCGGACCAGCCCGAATTCCACCAGGCAGTGGAAGAAGTCCTACGCAGTTTGTGGCCGTTTCTTGAAGCCAACCCCCACTACCTGACCTCGGGCATCCTGGAGCGCATCTGCGAGCCGGAACGCGCGATTACTTTCCGGGTTTCGTGGGTGGATGATCACGGCAAGGTCCAGGTCAATCGCGGTTTCCGTATCCAGATGAACAGCGCCATCGGCCCCTACAAAGGCGGCTTGCGCTTCCACCCGTCGGTGAACCTGGGCGTGTTGAAGTTCCTTGCCTTCGAGCAGACCTTCAAGAACTCCCTCACCTCGCTTCCCATGGGCGGCGGCAAAGGTGGCTCGGACTTCGACCCCAAAGGCAAGAGCGACGCGGAAGTCATGCGTTTCTGCCAATCCTTCATGAGCGAGCTGTACCGCCACATTGGTGCCGATGTGGACGTGCCGGCTGGCGATATCGGCGTGGGCGCCCGTGAGATCGGTTTCCTGTTCGGCCAGTACAAACGTCTGAGCAACCAGTTCACCTCCGTGCTGACCGGCAAGGGCATGACCTACGGCGGCAGCCTGATCCGCCCGGAGGCTACGGGTTTCGGCTGTGTGTACTTCGCCGAAGAAATGCTCAAGCGCAACAGCCTGCGGGTTGAAGGCAAGCGAGTGGCGGTATCCGGTTCCGGCAACGTGGCGCAATACGCGGCGCGCAAGGTGATGGACTTGGGCGGCAAGGTGATTTCCCTGTCCGACTCCGAAGGCACCCTGTACGCCGAAAGCGGTTTGACCGAAGAACAATGGTCAGCCCTGCTGGAGCTGAAAAACGTGCAGCGCGGTCGCATCAGCGAGCTGGCCGAGCGTTTCGGCCTGGAGTTCCGCAAGGGGCAAACCCCGTGGGAACTGGCCTGTGACATCGCATTGCCCTGCGCGACTCAGAACGAACTCGACGCCGATGCGGCACGTGCACTGCTGCGCAACGGCTGCATCTGCGTGGCCGAAGGCGCCAACATGCCGACCACCCTTGAGGCTGTGGATATCTTTATCGAGGCGGGCATTCTTTTTGCACCGGGCAAAGCGTCGAACGCCGGGGGTGTGGCCGTGAGTGGCCTGGAAATGTCGCAGAACGCCATGCGCCTGCTGTGGACCGCCGGTGAGGTGGACAGCAAGCTGCACAACATCATGCAGTCGATCCACCACGCTTGTGTGCACTACGGCGAAGAAAATGGCCGGATCAACTACGTGAAAGGCGCAAACATCGCGGGCTTCGTAAAAGTCGCCGACGCAATGCTGGCCCAAGGCATCGTCTAAGTCTCGGCCTCGATGCGCAGCACTTCGATCAACTGATCGCCGACGGGGCGCTGCCACAGCACCTCGTCACCCACCTGGGCGCCCAGCAACGCGCGGCCCAGGGGCGAACCCCAGTTGATCAGGCCGACTGAGGCATCGGCCTGGTCCTCGCCCACCAGTTGAATGCGTTGTTGCTCATCCAACTGATTGGCGAAGGTCACCCAACTGCCAATCTGCACCTTTTCGGTGGACGTGGCCGCAGCTACCACCTGTGCGCTTTGCACCCGCTGGTTGAAATAACGCAAATCCCGCTCAAGATCGGCCTGGCGCTGCTTGTCTGCCTGCTCGCCCTTGGCGGATTCCAGGCTGTGCTCGTGCTGCAATTGCACAACCTTGGCCTGCAACTGCGCCAATCCTTGCGCCGTCAGGCGATTGGGCTGTTCACTGATCTGACGCTCCACCGGCTGATCAGCCTGGGCGGCGGCGCTGTCTTCATTCACAAAAGCTCGGCTCATGGCGTTCTCCCTCTATGGAGTTTGGGCCATGTTCACCGCGCTTTAGTTTCGATGGATGTCTGAAAGCGACCTATTGCGAGCGATAAGCCCTGGCCGCGTCGCGATCCTTCTCCTGCTGCCAGGCGCGTTCGCGGTCATCCCAGTGGTTGTCCTTGTAGTCGCGCAGCTCTTCGTTTTCACGCATGGCTTTGCACTGGCGGAAGCCGTCCTCCCAGCCTTCGGCGTATTCACGATCCTTAAGGTAACGGGGCACGTTCTTGCGAAACTCCCCGCTGATCACCCCAGCCGCCTGGCGACCGCTGCTGCAGCCGTCATCAAAACCATCGGCAAAGGCCGGGGGATAACCCTTGGCCAACAACTCCTGATGGGTTGATTGGCAACCCGACAACCACACCACCGCACACAGCATTACTGCATACCGCCACATTGCTTACTCCCTGGCCGGTCACCGGCTGATGGGGAGAAGTCTAGTTTGGGATTTGTCGGGGTGGTGTGAAAGGGAGGTGAGATTGGTGTTGGTCCCTACGTCGACAGCGCGGCGTGCTCCGCCAACTCCTGCTGGATAAACGCGGCAATCATCGCGCGATACACCTGTTCGGTGACATCCGGATTGGCGCCCACCGAATGGGACAAGTCTCGCACTTTGGCGATCACTTGTTCGACGCGCTGCGGTGCCTTGACGCTATCGGTGTCTTTTTTGAAGCGAGCAGCCTGGGATACGTAGTGGCCGCGCTCTGCCAGCAGGGTGACGATTTGTTGGTCGAGGCGGTCGATGTTGCTTCGGACTTGTTCGAGGGTGGTGCAGGTAACGGCCATGTTGGTTGAGCTCCTTGAGATTAAACTGAATAGATACCGATCTACTGTGTGGGGTTGTGTGGGAGCCGGGCTTGCCCGCGATGCAGGCACCTCGGTATGACTGTTTCACCGCAGTGATGCTATCGCAGGCAAGCCAGCTCCCACACAAGCCTGCTTCCACAGTTGGATGTGTGTCGAGCCTTAGTAGTGATACCACTTCACTTCAAGCATCACTTCATTCACCGGCGTCGACAAGTGGCTGTACTCGCGCTGCGCACTCAGTCGCAAGCCCAGGTTACGTGACAACTCCCACTGCTGGTTCAGACTGAGACTACGGCGCACTTCGCCATTGGTGAAGAAGTCACCCTTGGCCTCCAGGCTCAGATTGCCCAGTGGATTCTTCCACAGCACACCCGTATTGAACCCGGCAGCCGGCGAGATGGCTTCGCTGAAGTCGTTGTTGTGTTCCACGCGCACGGTGCCGAGGGCGAAGCCGAGCATGTCGTCGCTCAACTGCCAGGTGCCGCCAGCGCCGCCGTTGACGTGGGCCACCAGGGTTTCGTCGTCGTGTTTGCCCGGTACGCGCTCCAGGCCGCCGGTGACTTGCCATGACCAGGGTTGCAGCAGGGCATTACGTGGGGTCAGGGAGCGGATGGTGGCCAGGTCCAGTTGCTGCAGTTGCCAGTGGTTACCCTCGTACTGGCGCAGTTTCATTTGCAGGATTTCGATCTGCGCGCCGAGCGGGAAACCTTCGGCGTTGTCATTCAGGTCGTGGTAGGCCATGCGCAGGCCGTATTCGCCGTAGGCCTTGTCGCCACGGGTGCCGATGCCGGCTTGCCAGGTGCGTGATTCGTGGCCGTCTTCCGGCAGGCCTGGGCGCTCGATGTTCAGGTCGGGCGCCGGGTTCTGGTTGATGGCGCGCAGCAGTTCGAAGCTGCGCTGGGAGCGAGCGGGGTCGCGCTCCAGGCCATTGGCACGGTAGCGGCCAAGGCGATAGGCCGCATCGATGATCAGGGCCTGGCGCTCGCGCGGCAGGGCCTTGAACGCAGGTTCCTGCAGTTGCTTCTGGTCGTCGCTGACTTTCAGCACCCATTGTTGCTCGTCGCTGTTCAGCGGCTTGGCGCGTTCCAGCAGCTCGCGTTCGCGGGAAGGGCGGTAGTCGATTTTTTCCACCAAACCGGCCTCTTTCACCGCCTTGACCGTATCGGTGGGAATGGCGGTCAGCGGGAATTGTTCGGTCAGGCGCAAGCCAGGGCGCGCGACTTGCAGCAGTTCCAGCAGACGATAGGAGCAGTTTTCGTCAAAGAAGAAGTAGTCGAACTGGATCTGCTTGAGTTCCCACACATGCTCCACCATGCGCTCGGTTTCGACCTGGGTGAGGTTGAGGCGGTATTCCCACAGGTCGCGGTTTTCGAGGCTGCGGTATTCGGAGAGTTTTTCCTGGTAGGGCACCAGGGCGAACAGGCCTGGGTAGCCGCCCATCAAACCCTTCCAGGCATAAAGGATGCTGTTGTCCGAACCTTCGATATAGGCGCCGAAGTTGATTGCATAGCTGAGCAGGGCGGTGTTGTTGCTCTGCACATCCGCCTGGTCGATGCGCAGCAGGGTATGGCCGAACATCGACGATGGGCTGTTGAGGTAGGCCGCCGGGAAAATCATCACCGCACTGTGGGGCGCGACGTCCTTGAACCATTGCTTGAATTCTTTGCAGTCCACGGCAGGCAGGTCGGTCAGGAGCAACTGATCCTTGAGCCAGCGGGTACGTGCGGGGTAGACGCATTGGGCGTGTTTTTCGCCCAGGCTGGCCGGAGCATAGAGTGCTTCAACGGTGGCCTTGAGTTCGGCGTCCGGGTGGTGGGCGCCATCGGGCGCGAGGAAGAACTTTTTGTCGCTGACATAGCTGTGCCAGCCGCTGATCTTGCCGGCCTCGTAATGGCCGAGGGACAGCCAGAACGGATCGTTGGCCAGTTGCTGCAAACGTTGATCATCAATATGCGGCGCCGCATACAGCGGGGCGCAGGCGAAGAGTGCCATCCAGGCAAAGCGTTTGAGCATAGGGGCAACTTAAGTCGGAAAAAGTGAGACCCAAAGGGGAGGCGGGTCCAAAAAACGCCCGCGCCTCGAAGGACGCGGGCGGGTCGAGCTTAAGCTTGGGTTGCGTACTTCGCCAAGCGGGCATCGCTTTTCAGTACAGCCAGGGTGTTGTTGTGCACGTCGTCAGCGGTCACGTCAGCTTTGCTGAAGATCTGCTGGAAGTGTTCGTGGGTCACGGCAGCAAAGTGCTCGCGATCTTCTGGAGCCACGCCCAGTACTACGGCATAGGTGGTCAGCGCTTCGCCATTGCCCTTGGCCATGTCTTCGGACAGCTCGTTCATCATGCCATTCATGGCAATCCAGGACTTGCCGCCGTAGGTCAGGGCGCTGTTGGTACTGCAACCGTTGGTGCCCGAGGTCATGCCGAAGGTGGCGTTACCCGAAGTGCCGTTGGTGGTGGACGCCAGGAAGTGAGCCGGAGTACCGCGCTGGCCTTCGAACAACATGTTGCCCCAACCGCAGTTCGGGCCACCTGGTGCTTCTGCCATTGCATTGAGGGAGACGACGGTGAAGAGAGTACCGAGAAGGATCCGTTTCATAGCTTTGTTCTCTTTGTGTGCAAACCAATGGACAAGGGTTCAGGCGCGTCGCAGCGCCCTGAGGGATCGGTTATTAGTCCAACCCGCGCAGTTTGGAGTTTAGGCACGTTCCAGGGGTTCCGTTATTTTTTATAAAACAATCAGAGATTTCGCGTTTTTTTTGTAGGACGTGTTCCGTGTCTAGGCTTTCCCAACAACGCGCCTTGCCAGAGCGCGCAACCGGGAGCCAGAATGCCGTCATCTGCCCCGCCTGATGTAAGGAAGCCCGATGCCTGATCCTGTTGCTGCCAGCTTGCGTCTAGCGCCCGAAGCGCTGACTCGCCCTTTCTCCGCTGAACAGTTCAGCTTCTCGACCACCAATGATTTGGAGCCCTTTCGCGGTGTGCTTGGCCAGGAACGTGCGGTTGAAGCGTTGCAGTTCGGTGTGGCAATGCCGCGCCCCGGTTACAACGTGTTTGTCATGGGCGAGCCGGGTACCGGTCGCTTTTCGTTCGTCAAACGCTACCTGAAGGCTGAAGGTAAACGCCTGCAGACCCCGGCGGATTGGGTCTACGTGAATAATTTCGATGAGCCTCGCGAACCGCGCGCACTGGAATTGCCAGGCGGCGGCGCGGCGGCGTTCATCAGCGACATCAACGGCTTGGTGGATAACCTGGTTGCCACCTTTCCGGCGGTCTTCGAACACCCCACTTACCAACAACGCAAAAGCGCCATCGACCGCGCGTTTAACCAGCGCTACGACAAAGCCCTGGACGTGATCGAGCGCCTGGCCCTGGAAAAGGACGTGGCGCTGTACCGCGACAGCACCAACATCGCCTTTACTCCGATGCTGGATGGAAAGGCGCTGGACGAGGCGGAGTTCTCGCAACTGCCGGAAGCCGACCGCGAGCGTTTCCACACGGACATCTCCGAGCTGGAAGAACGCCTGAACGAAGAACTGGCCAGCCTGCCGCAGTGGAAGCGCGAGTCAAACAACCAACTGCGCCAGTTCAACGAAGAAACCATCACCCTGGCCCTGCAGCCTTTGCTCGCACCGCTGTCGGAAAAGTACGCGGAAAACGCGGCTGTCTGCGGTTACCTGCAAGCCATGCAGGTGTATCTGCTCAAGACGGTGGTCGAGCAATTGGTGGACGACGCCAAGACCGACGCCCAGGCGCGCAAGCTGCTGGAAGAGCAATATTGCCCAAGCCTGGTGGTCGGCCACCCGGTCAACGGTGGTGCACCGGTGGTGTTCGAACCGCACCCGACCTACGACAACCTGTTCGGCCGTATCGAATACAGCACCGACCAGGGCGCGCTGTACACCACGTATCGCCAGTTACGTCCGGGCGCTTTGCACCGTGCCAATGGCGGCTTCCTGATCCTGGAAGCCGAGAAAATGCTCGGTGAACCGTTTGTGTGGGACGCTCTCAAGCGTTCCCTGCAGTCGCGCAAGTTGAAGATGGAGTCGCCGTTGGGCGAGCTGGGCCGTCTGGCCACGGTGACCCTCAACCCGCAGATGATCCCGTTGCAGGTCAAAGTGATCATCATCGGTTCGCGCCAGTTGTACTACGCGTTGCAGGATGCCGATCCGGACTTCCAGGAAATGTTCCGCGTGCTGGTGGACTTCGACGAAGACATCCCGATGGTGGACGAAAGCCTGGAACAGTTCGCCCAGTTGCTCAAAACCCGTACGTCGGAAGAAGGCATGGCGCCGCTGACCTCGGACGCGGTGGCGCGCCTGGCGACATACAGTGCGCGGCTGGCGGAGCACCAAGGCCGGTTGTCGGCGCGCATTGGTGATTTGTTCCAGTTGGTCAGCGAGGCGGACTTCATTCGTCACCTGGCCGGCGATGAGATGACCGATGCGGGTCACATCGAACGAGCGCTCAAGGCCAAGGCCACGCGCACTGGGCGAGTGTCGGCGCGGATCCTGGACGACATGCTCGCCGGGGTCATCCTGATCGACACCGCCGGCGCCGCGGTTGGCAAGTGCAACGGGCTGACGGTATTGGAAGTCGGTGACTCGGCCTTTGGTGTGCCGGCGCGGATCTCTGCCACGGTGTACCCGGGCGGCAGCGGTATCGTCGACATTGAACGCGAGGTCAACCTTGGCCAGCCGATTCACTCCAAGGGTGTGATGATCCTCACCGGTTACCTGGGCAGCCGTTATGCGCAGGAATTCCCGCTGGCGATCTCGGCGAGTATCGCGCTGGAGCAGTCCTACGGTTACGTGGACGGTGACAGCGCGTCCCTCGGCGAGGCGTGCACCCTGATCTCGGCCCTGTCAAAAACGCCGCTCAAGCAGTGCTTTGCGATCACCGGCTCTATCAACCAGTTTGGCGAAGTGCAGGCGGTGGGCGGGGTCAACGAGAAGATCGAAGGCTTCTTCCGTCTCTGTGAAGCCCGCGGTTTGACTGGTGAGCAGGGGGCGATCATTCCCCAGGCCAACGTTGCCACGTTGATGCTGGATGAGAAGGTGCTGCAGGCCGTGCGTGCCGGACAGTTCCATATCTACGCGGTGCGCCAGGCGGACGAGGCGTTGAGCCTGCTGGTGGGCGAGCCGGCGGGTGAGCCGGATGCCGAAGGGCAATTTCCGGAAGGCTCCGTCAACGCGCGCGTGGTTGAGCGTTTGCGGGTGATTGCGGAGATGATCAGCGAAGAAGACTTGAAGGAAGCGGAGAAGGAGCTGGCGCAGCAAGCGCTGGCCGAGGCCAAGCCCACCTGAAGGCGGTTTGTCATGAAATTGACTCGGGCTGTAGGGACCAACGCCCGTTGGTCCCTACAGCCTTGGTTTGTACTGGTTTTCTTCTATTCTCTGCTCAAGGGATCTCTACAGGAGTCGCAGGATAGAGACAGCCTCGCCTTGCGTGAGGTTGAACACCGATCTACCGAGGGTCGCCGCCATGTCGCGCAACCTCTGCCTCACCCGCCAGTGCCTGGGCCTGGTCACCCGTATCGAATGCTCGATTCGCCCTCTTGCGGGGGATACCGGGATGTGGACCTTGTTGTTTGCCGCCGGAATGACGGGCGAACAGCCTTCCACGATCAAGTCTCAAGGTCCGTTCCATGGGCCTTTCGTGGCCGAAACCATTCTTGAATCCATCGTCGAAAGCCTGACGCTGCACGGCTATGAGCTGGCAGACGACCCGCAGATCTGGTGCCTGCACCTGCAGGCCCATCTGCGGCAGCTCAATAGCGGGCGGGTGCACAGCCTCAGTGACACCCGCCACTGAGGGTTATTTGGTTTCTGGCTTGTCCAACTTGACCTCGAAACCGTATTGCACGGTGTTCAGGTCGGTGCGCTGGTAGCTCTCCAGCGATGTCGGCTGACCGTAGAAATAATGCACATCAAACATCGCCGTGCCGTATTCCTCGGCGCGGTGGCTTACGCCGAGGATTTCCTTGAGGTAGCTGCCACTGGCGTCCTTGGCATAGAAGCGCCAGCTGTCGGACGGGAATTCTTTCTGGTCGACGATCAACGCGTTGTCCTTGAGGGTCAGACCCTTGGGCAGTTTGGTCACGTCAATCGTGGCTTT
Source organism: Pseudomonas sp. PGPPP1 (assembly GCF_002255865.1). Classification (NCBI taxonomy): domain Bacteria; kingdom Pseudomonadati; phylum Pseudomonadota; class Gammaproteobacteria; order Pseudomonadales; family Pseudomonadaceae; genus Pseudomonas; species Pseudomonas sp. PGPPP1. Next base: position 183,748 of record NZ_NKIG01000004.1, read on the forward strand.
CTCGATATTGGCCAAAAACAGCGGAATCGAGCCCACCACAAATGCCGGGTTTTCCGGGAACAGGTTCAGGTCGTAGGTGAGAGTGCCGCGCGCAGCATCCAGCTCGAAAGCCTCGGCCGGTAGCTCAATGGGCTCGCCGCGTTCGCCTTTTTCGTCGGCGGTGAAGAAGGTGATGGGCTCTTCACTGCTGCTGCGTTCGTTGCCCACCAGGTCGTCATTGAAGGTGAACGGGTGGTCGAACACGATATGTGCAGCGCTGGCGTCTTCGGTGGACTGGCTGATGGTGACGCTGTTTTTCAGCTGGTCCTCGGTCATCGACGCGTCCTTGAGCCAGCTGGCGGCGCTGTCGTCGTACACGGTGACTGGCATCGGCAGGGCCTGTACGGTTTTTTGCAGGCTGTTTTTGTCGAAACGCTGTACGGGTAGGTCGAGGTCTTTGCGGGTGACCGTGGCCGTGGAGAAGTCGAGCACATCGACCTGCAGGTTATCGATCAAGCCATTGAAATAGACCTTGGCGTAATGGCTGCTCTGTTTATGTTCGAAGGCTTTTTGCTCGTCAGTGAGCTGTTTTTCGAACGCATCGGACCAGGTTTTCTGTTTTTGCATCTCGGCCAGTTGTTTCTCGTAGAACTCCACCTGCGCGGCATTCTCGTTGATCGAGCCTGAACGCGTGAGGAATTGCCCCGTGCTGTCCCGTGCCTGTACCAGCAGCGGGTTGGGTGATTCGTCGCCGACCTCCGGCGCCAACGGTGCGCTGTTGGTAAGCTCGATTTCGGCGTAGTTCTTTTCCAGCAGCAGCAGGTTGAGGGTGATCGTGCCCTCGGTACGTTTGTGGCCAACGTCTTTTTTCGACAGGTCAAACGTCAGCACTTTGCCAGGCGCAACCACTTCAACCGCACCTTTGAGGCTGACGGGCTGTGGTTGGCTCTTGTTCTCTGTCTCGACGCCCTCGATGAATGGGTAGGTCACCGTCAGGTCGTCAGGGTTGGTCAGGTTGGAGCTGCTGGGGCTCAATTGGATGCCGGGATCGGTTTCCGACCATTCGGGCTGGAAGGGAATGACCTTGTTGTTGCTCAGGGTGACCGACTGCCATTCCAGAACGTGGGGGAACGGGAACTGGTCCGGGGTGTTGAAGCTGAACGGGAAGACCGGCTGCAAATCCGTCAGGTAGTCGGAGTGGGAGGCTTTGCGCAGCACGAACAGGCCATTGACGTAGGTATCCACCAAGGCTTGGGGAGTGGGGTAATGCTTGAGCAGGGCCAAGGTGTCTTCGCCGTACTCGGCCTCGATCGGTTTGTCGGCGAGCTTGACCCGTGCGCGCTCCAGCAACAGCAACGAACCACCGAGGTCGGCGATGGCGTCGCGCAGTTTTGGGTCCTGGATGCTGTCCAGTGATTGTTCGAACTTTGCGGTTTTCTCTTCGAGGGTGACCTGCTTTTTCTGCTCATCTTTGGGGGAGCAGCCGCTGGCCATCAGCAACGCCGCACACAGGCCGATACTGGCCAAAGGGGATCGCACATCCATCATCTGAGTCTTCCTGTCCGACGTCATCGAGCCGAGTTGATGGGCTCGACACTAGCAGAAAAACGCTCTTACAGATGCCGCCTGGGTCAGTTTTCTCGCGGTTACAGCTGTTTGGTAGTGGCTGGTATACTCGCCGCCATTTTTAGCCAAGCTGTGTGAGATCCCATGGAACGCTTTATCGAAAATACTATGTACGCCTCACGCTGGCTGTTGGCGCCTATCTACCTCGGGTTGTCCCTGGGCCTGCTGATCCTGGCGCTGAAGTTCTTCCAGGAAATCATCCATGTGCTGCCCAACGTGTTCACCATGCTGGAGGCGGACGTCATCCTGTTGCTGCTGTCGCTGATCGACATGGCCCTGGTCGGCGGCTTGTTGGTGATGGTGATGATCTCCGGCTACGAGAACTTCGTCTCGCAGCTGGATATCGATGACAACAAGGAAAAGCTCAACTGGCTGGGCACCATGGACTCTTCGTCGCTGAAGATGAAGGTGGCAGCCTCCATCGTGGCGATTTCGTCCATCCATTTGCTGCGCATCTTCATGGACGCCAAGAACGTCGATCCACAGCACCTGATGTGGTACGTGATCATCCACATGACCTTCGTGGTCTCGGCGTTTGCCATGGGTTACCTGGACAAACTCACCAAGCACTGATGCCCCGCGCCAGCCTTATTGCTCGATGAAGTAGTAAGGCTGGCGGCTGATCGCCATCTCCTTGATCACCGTCACTTTCTCATCCAACCCCTTGGTGTGATCCGTCAGCACAACGTTGCCGGGTTTGGCGGTGAGGAAAGCGCGCAACTCAGGCTCGCTTTGCAGGATCGGTACGTAGGCCTGCATATAGAACACACCGGCTCCGGAAATACGTTCGTTGGGCTGGAACATCGCCACTTCTCGACCTTCTGCCTGCAGCGCCTGGAGTTGGCTGATCACCGGCACGAACGACTCGCGCTTGTCGGCCTTGGGGATAAACCAGAAAGCCGCGCCCAAGTAGCTGGCAAACAGCACAGTAAATACCCCAGCAATCACCGGCCGATGGTAGCGGTACAGGCCAGGCTTGCGATCCTTCAGCCATTGCAACAACACGTAGGCATATTCCGCCGCCAGCACCGTGGCCGCTGGCGTGAGGGACATCAGGTAAACGGTACGTTTGCTGGACGCCAGCGTCAGCAGGGTGAACTGCGCCACCAGCCACACACTGAAAAACAGGCGGTAGCGATTGCGCATCAGGCTTTTGCGGAAATGCCACAGGCCCAGGTACACCAGGATGTTCCACGGCAGGAACGCCTGGGGCAGCTTGGCGATGTAGTAGTAGAACGGCTCGTAATGGCCGGCTTCGACAAACGAGCCGCTGAAACGCCCGACGCTATTGGTCCACAGCACTTCGCCGACAGCCTGCATGCCGCCACGCTGGAACAGGAAGCCCAGCCAGATCATCAGCGGCACCAGCGCCAACAGCGTGAACAGCCCAGGCTTGATCCAGTCACCGACGCGCAGGCGCTTGTCCATCACACTGGTCACGGCCAGGTACACAAAAATCACAATGCCCGGCATCGCCAGACCCAGCACCCCTTTGCTCAGGGTGGCGATCACCATGCCGACGGTAAACAGCGCCCAAGCCCAGGCGCTGGAGCCTTGGCGATCAGGGCGCATGACTTGGTAGAACGCCAGCAGCGCCGTGGTCACGCCAAGGGTGAGCAATGCGTCTTCACCCACACCGCGCACATTGCCCCAAAAACTGGCCATGGTCGCCAGGATCAACGCCGCGCCGAACGCCAGGTTCTTTGGTCGGCCGAATTGACGCAGCATCCCGTAGAACAGCATCACGCTGAACAACCCGGCAAACGCCGAAGCTAGCCGCACGGCCCAAGTAGTGCCGCCAAACAGGCGAATCGCACCGGCGTCGAGCCATAGGCTCAGAGGCGGTTTTTCCAGGAAGGGCTCGCGAAACAGACGCGGCACCACCCAATCATTGTCCAAGTGCATGGCCATGGCGATCCCGGCAACGCGGGCTTCGGTGGAACCTTGCAGCTCGTGTCTGCCCAGGGCGAAGAAGAACAGCAAACCTACAAGCAGCAACAGCAGAGGAACGGGACGCGTCATGGGTTCAAGCTACCGGGGCAGGGGACCGTTCGGGGGGAACGGTCATTGCAATTGGCTAGTATCTGTCGGGGATTCTGAATATTTCGTGAACGAGAGTGGGTTTTTGTCATTGTCACAGCCCACGCCTTGGGCACGCGCTTGGATGATGGAAACGCATCACAGCAAAAGGCCGAGCCGCAGAATGAATGCGCCTCGGCCTTTTTGGGTTATTGGACAGTTTGCGGAGCTTGGGTGAGTACCAGCACGCGCTCCACCAACAATTCCCCGAGCACGATCAATTGCTGAGTGGCCAGCAGCTTGTGGCGGTAGGCGCCGTCGAGTTCGAAGGCCAGGTCGGTGGTCATGGCATTGAGGGACGCGAGGGTTTCGCTGGTTTGGATCAACAGGGTTTCGGCTGGGATGTCTGGAGCTAGGGTGAAGAGGGTGGTGGAGGGGGGATTGGGGGTGAGTTTTTTCATGGTTGTTGCTCCTACACTGTTCAAGGAGCCGCCACCTCCCGCTGTCAAACAGGATTGGGTGGCAGCTGTACGCGGGTTGACAGACCGGAAGTGTAGGAACCCGGCGCACCCGAAGATGCCCCACGCACAGCCACCATGAAATAGGCGGAACGCGTAAAGCATGCCGTCTTATCAAAGGGGTGTGAAGGTTACACTTTTCGGCCTGTCAAAGCCGGTCACTGATGTGCAGCGACTGGGGAACGTTAGCGTTATGGTGAGGTGAGCACCAGTTCATCAACGGCGCGATAGCTTGCGGGAAAATTCCGAGGGCTGTTCGGCTGGGCTTTCCTCATCGCAGAAACAACAAAACCCGCAGTTGGCGGGTTTTGGTGATGCTGAAGTGCCGGGGTAATTTGAATCGGCTAATTAAGTTATTGATTTGTAACATTAATAATTATTTTTATTTTTAGTTGGAATACCATTTAGAATACTGCACTCCACATGACCACCCGTTTGCATTCGATCTGACCAGCACGCTTCCTAACCATGATTGGCAGTGAACTGCCCATAGCTGCCGGTGGCAATAGGCGGAAATCGATTCAACCCAGCCGGTCGTGGCGTCGTGGAAACGTAAGTGTCCGCCCACACGCCTTGCGTTGCTAAAATAGACGCCCACCGATGTGGCAACAGCTAGGTAATCCACTCACACGATGCGTCGGCGGGCACATAAGAACGCCCTTCAAGTAAGCGTACGGATCATGCCCATCGAGCCGCGCCGACCGGCTCAAACTCATGTTCGCAGTTGCACGTTTATCACTGGTAACGAGCCCGCAAACAATCAGTTCTAGCGCCCATTTGCCAATGGGCGGATTTGACTCTCGATCCAGTTTTCAGCGCTATCCAGCGTTGATTCGGCGTGCTGGCTGATAAGCTGTCACTCGTCCCTGACGAGTGACAGGGGCATCTTCCTCAATCCTAAGCAGTGAAAAAGGACGTCTAAATGGCAAATGCAGATTGGAACTCTCTTGATCGTTATGTGCCGCCGTCGCAACGCCATTACTGCGCTTTTCTGGACATCCTGGGCTACAAGGAAAAATCCAGAAAATTCTTCGCGGGTCAGTACAACCTCAGTGAGAGGATAAACCGCGCCTACGAAAATGCGTTTGGAACGATGAATCTGACATCGCACTTCTACGATACATCGGGAATCAAGACACGTTTCTTCTCCGATAGCATCGTGATAACAGCGGATGCCAAAGAAAACAGCGAGGATGAGCTCTTTGGCGTGGTGCAGTTTTGCTCACTGCTTGCCACTTTTCTGAGCTATGAAGATCTGTTCGTGAGGGGTGGCATCTCCAGCGGTACATATTCTGAGCGAAACGTTGCAGAGCACAGCTTCATCTCCTCAGTCGGGCTGGAGAAAGCCTACTATCTGGAGAGCCAGGTCGCCAAAAATCCTCGGATTATGTTCGACGACCATCTTTATGATGAATTGAGCACCGAGGGCAAGAATTATATCGTCAAGGAAAAGGGGGAAATGGTGCTGCACTTTGCCCGAAGCTTCATTTCCACGAACCCTAATCACAACGATATTTACAAAGAAATGGTCGACGTCTTCAAGAGCAGGGAAGCAGAGCCTGACGCAAGGGCCCGCGACAAATACACCTGGGTTCTCGACTATTATTATTGGTCGGTCACCAGCATCCCGGGACTTGATCTTGGGAGATTCAAACCATTCTGGTCTGGCCAGGATCGAGGCTTTTCCTTGATCGATCAGTACTGAGGCAAGAATTGATCATCAACCAAGGGTTGATGGTCATCGCCACCGAAGATTTTTTGCGTCTGCCCAACTCATCTTGCGTAAGTCAGGGAGGCACCACTGGTGTGGCAGTAGTTGTTCGATCTCACTCACCCGACGTGTCGGCAGGCGCGTGAGGACATCCTTTAAAAACGCGTGCGGATCATGTCCGTGGAGTCATGCCGACAGAATCAAATTCATGATCGCTACGGCCCGCTTGCCACTGCGCAGTGATCCTGCGAAGACCAGCTCTTGCGCCCCAACGCCTATGGTCGGATCTGGTTCTCCACCCAATTATTGTCAATGGGAGCGGCCCCTCCATTGAAATAGCGCGACAGCGCCGGCCAGCGTTTGAGGCTGTAATTCAGTGCTTTGCTGATAGCCGAACCATCATGCACAAGATCGCGCTGAGCGATCATCCATGCATGCAGCGCATCCATCACAGGGACTGCTTTGCCGCCCGTATTCAACGACGTAAATCCGGTTCCAGGTCGCAGACTTCACTCTCGATTTCGTATAACAACTGGATGTAGCGCAGGGCCTGCTCGGCGAGGATGCTCTTGTTGGTGGCGAGCAGCTCGAAGAAGTTGCGCCGTGCGTGGGCCTCGACCAGCGGCTGCAACTACACACCGCTCACGCCAACCCATTGGGGTAGGGTTGAATGCGGGATCGTCAAGCCTGCAGCCATTGGCCGCGTGAGCTTCCCGACGGGATGCAGAAAAAGCGATACCTTTAACCCGCAGGCGCGATTGAAGACGAGGACGTGCTCCAGATGCTGATCCATTCGCAGCCAGCACCGAGGCCAAGTCACGGACATAAAAAGCCACGTGTGATGGCTGATAGGATGAAAACATGGCCGACTTGAAGCCCCACCCGAGCTGAGGAGCTGGATCAAGGAACTCTTGCTCATCATCCTTCGGCGCACGCCGAGTTAGGCTGGGCGGGAACGCTAGCCGAGCAGCGCCTATTTCTATTGCACGCATTGCGCTGAGCCCATCAGAATTAGGGACCAGTTTACAAGGAAGTCAGCATGCAGCACACACCTCCTCCCCCTTTGAGTTCAGGCTCCCGTTGGCTTCGGTGGGAACCTCACGTACATGCCCCAGGCACTTTGTTCAACGATCAGTTCAAAGGCAATTGGGACGAATATCTGACCACGCTTGAAAACGCTACCCCGGCGACCGGCGATCCGCATACTGACCACTACGGATTATTATCTACTCGATACATATCGCGCCGTAATAGAGCAAAAATCAAAGGGGCGATTGCCAGGCTGCGATCTAATTTTTCCAAATATTGAACTCCGATTTAGCGTTGGTAGGGTCATTCTTTGTGCCAAATCGAAATGCAAATCTCTTTAGACAACTATAGGTATCCATTTGAAATCCATCCGACTTAAAGGCTTCAGGAGTCTTTCCGACACTGGACGCATCGAAATCAAACCAATTACTCTTCTTCTTGGTCAAAATAGTTCGGGTAAAAGTACTTTTTTGCGTTCGCTAGCGCTATTAAAACAAGGAACATCAGTTCGAACGCGCGAACCGTTTCTATGGGTCGGCGAGCTAGTCGACTTCGGTGGGATTACAGAAACGTTATCAACATTTTCTGATGAGAAAAGATTGTCGTTTTGCTATGATTTCGATCTTCCAAGCGAATTGCAATTATTGCGAAATTCACACATTAGAAAATCCATTTCTAGTCGATCAAACGTATCTGTAGAGATATCAGAAGTTGCGGCGCCCATTAAAAATGACGCAACCTTTGAGTATAAAATCCAGATTGAAAAAGATAATCTTGAGTTTGTGATTTCAAAAGACGGCAGTATTTCCCTTCTGAATATAAATGGTAAGGAGTATACCGCTTTAGTTGCACATATAGCGGTGAAACACTGGAAGGGACCTATTCCTACGTTCGCCAGAAAAGAGTCAGATGACGCTTTTAAGGTTCTAGAAGGAGACGACGGCAGTGACTTTAACATGGCGCTTCAAAAATTTGTCGCGACGCGTTTACATGGAAGGACTGGTGAGCAAAAGCGCGACAATTTGATTCACAGATTATCTTATTTTCCACTCGCTGCACTTAACGCGTCCAAGAGTGGATACATCGGAGATACTGTTTGGCGGAAGCATGCAGCAAGCTGGAGCAAGACAAGTCCTGATTTCGTAGAGCTGAAAAATCTACTTATCGGAACAAAATTTTTCGACTATATTAATATGATTGCCGACTATACACTCGAGGTGTTAGAGAAATCCAAGTACATTACTCCTCTTCGCGCGAGTGCAGAGAGATATTATAGAAAGCAAGGCTTGGCAGTAGATGAGTTAGACGCGCAGGGTAGAAATTTTGCGTTATTTCTGGATAACATGTCGCAAACTGATCAGACTGGTTTCTCGAGGTGGGCGCAAGATTTTTTTGGTATCTCAATTGCTGTTGAAGAGAATGGTGGACATCTCTCTGTCTACCTTACCTCTAAGGAAGTAGGGGCCGGGAAAGTTAACATAGCAGATACTGGTTTTGGATTTTCTCAAATATTTCCGATTCTTGCCCAATTATGGGTTGCTCAGCGTGCAGGTAGCAGAAAAGCACGGGTGAGCATCCCTATATTCTTTTCAATCGAACAACCGGAATTGCACCTGCATCCAAGATTGCAAGCTAATTTAGCAGATGTACTTGTAAATTCCATTAATGCGGCGAAGGTAGCAAATATAGACCTGAGATTGGTGATCGAAACTCACAGCGAGTATTTGGTCAATCGATTGGGTTATTTGATAGCCAAGAATAAATTTTCTAATGAGGATGCATCAATACTCATTTTTGATAGAGAAAGCTATTCCTTGCCAACCCAGCTAACTCACGCCACATTTAATGAAAAGGGCTTTCTGGAAAACTGGCCTTATGGTTTTTTTGAGCCTGTAGCCATATGATATTCGAACTTCACTCGTCCCTAGTGGGCTACGCAAACGCAAGCATAAAAAACCGAAACAATATTATTGAAAAACTGGAGCTACTTTGGACTGCGCATCGTGAAGGGAATCATATAATTTTTTCTGAAATTCATGTTTCCGAGGAGTTGATCGGCATAATTGGGAATGAAAGCAGATCTGCAAGCGCACTACTAAATCGAATTATTAACCAATACCCAAAGGTTGCCGCACTTGCATGCCATGTTGAGCGAAAAGTATTAATTGGTGATTATAACTCTAATTCCACAGCCATAAAATCCAAGATCATAGAATATCCAATCAATAAAATTAATAGTAGCTTGCTGCAAAAGTCAGTGATACTTGTTGAGAACCTCACAGATGCTGATTTTTATCGTTGGGTTGCTATAAATATTTATAGGCAGACTCAATATGAGGGCGTAACTCTTTCATTTGAAAGCTATCCAGGTGGTGGCAATACAACCTCTGAAGCGTATGATAATTTAAAAGCTAATACATCAAGGCTTTGTCTTTGTATTGTAGATAGCGACATTAGGGCCCCTAAGCTCCAGCCTGGAGAAACAGCCTCTAAGGTGGTGAAAAGCGACCGTTTAAGGCCGCGCGCGCAGGCAGATTTCCATATAATAGGCGCGTGCTCAATAGAGAATTTAATTCCAGTTAGTGCATTTGAAATGGCTTGGGGGGACGATCCAAACTATACTCAAAAACTGGTCTCCTACAAAAAACATTATCGTGATAATCACTGGCGATATCTTCAGTTAAAAAAGAACATATCCTGTTTTGAACTATATGGCGTTGGGGCTTTTTCTCAATATTGGAGCTCTGCTTTAGCGACTACGCCAAATGGCTGTAGCAATAAAATGTGCTCTAAAAAATCAGATTGCAAACACAATATGTTAGACCAGCTGTCTGGCTCACCATTAGGGGCTACATTCTCTCTAATTAAAGATAAAGTGGTTAACCTTGACGAGTTGCTGCCAGATATCCGGCATGCTTGGGAGGAAATTGCTTCAGAGATTTTGAGTTGGTGCTGTGCTCCAAACATGTCGTCAGTAGCTTGACATTGTTTGATTTTATCTTCTGAAACGCAGTAAAGTTAGGAGGGCCATGATCGAGTAAGAATTGATGGAGGATATGTTGCGCCATGGATTGCTTTTGGCCGAAAGCGGTGTAGGTTTGAGCGGCCGCTACTGGCCGAGGCTGTGTAAAAACACTTTCGTTCGGATGCAGTAATCAATGTCGGCGCAAAAAACACGCTCCTACACAATATCCAGGTCTGCTGACTAACCGAACGCTTGCAGATTTAACTTAGAAGCGAGGACTTCAAAACAGAGTCTACGTTTTGACACAGCCTGGGCCGTTTCGGCCTGTCACGACAACCAGTTTGGGTTGCTTTTTGCCATTGCGGCGGTGTTTTTCGTACATTAAAGGGTATTTCTTGCTGTTGGCGAGCGGAAAGCAGTTGGGCTGGCAACTGCTATTTGAAAAGAGCCACAAAAAATTCTTAGTCAAGAATCAGGCCGTAATCTCCACGCAATTCTTTGTCTACCAAGTGGAATCTGTCTAGTTTTAGTTTTGTCCAATGTGACTCTTTAATATGTTCGAGCAGTATTATTTGGAATCCGCCTTCTTGGTCCATTTTTTTTATAAAGCTATTCATCTCAATTAAAGCAGCATCAAGGCTGACAACATCATCGTTTGGTTCCCCTTCAGTAGAGTAATAAGGTGTGCTTGGCTGGTCGAGAATCATAAATGATGGCATCCACGAAACCTTATGCCTCTTTGCAACTTCGTGAATGGAGAGGAAGTAAGCTAGATGTAGATAAAGATAATTAGATGCACTGCCTATGTCGGGCATCTTTTCAATGAAGGACAGGTCTTCCGAAAACAAGTGTATTAGTCTTTCCCTCTCGCTGAACCGAGCAGTAAATTTATCATATCCTTTGAGTCTTAATCTTGTGAGTTTTTCATTAATGAATTCATTGAGCTTTTGCTCCGCTAACTCAACTTTCAGATTGTCTTCCTCAATCACGCTTTTGAGTTGGTCGGCTTTGGTGCGGTATTCTTCCGGATCATAGTTGAAGGTATGGCTGTCCGAGCCGCTAAATAGCTGGATCTTTGTATCAAGGCGGCCAATATACTTATAATATTCTTTCGGGGTCGATCGAGCTTTTTGATTTTTTTGAAGTGCTACCAGGTCTTTCTCAAGTTTTGAAATTTCTTTAGCATTCTCAGAAATCAATTCGGTGACTTCAGCAAGGAATGGAGCTTGTTTTTTGCTCTTCAATGATATACGTAGACGGGTCAGTTCCCTTTGGAGATGATGAATAAGGCTATTCGCCATTTCGGATGGAAATACTAAGTTTGCATTTTCGTTGAAAAATTCAATTGGGCGAAGAGCATCCTCTGCTTGTTTTGTTGAGGTGGTAAGTTCAGATTTCCTATCGGCAAACGCTTCGTATTTTTTATTTTTGGCACGAAGCGAAAATAATTGCTTTTCTATTTTCTCAGCTTCATTTTTTCCAGGTGATGGTATTTCTGAGTCAATTACGACTTCTTTAAGCTTTTGTAGAAGGGTGTCTGTATCCATTGGAATACTATCTAGAATTCCCAAGGCTGCTGCTTCTTGGCCAAGACTTTGAAGTTCATCGGAAAATGCAAGCTTGTTCTTTTCGAATATTTCTTTCTTACGCTCAAATGCTAAGCGCTGCTGCTCCAAGTCGAGTAACTTTGTTTTTGCTGTAGAGGTTTTGACGTTTTCAACGCCAAGCGCCATTCGAAAGGTTCTTTCAATCGATTCTTGATAGCGCCCGTCTGCCGGTCTGATATATAGGTATTCTGGTGCAATGATAGCATTCTGATCTTGATAACTATGAGGTAGAAAGCTACGAAAGGAAACTTTTGAACCAGTGCGTATGTGCCTTCCGCCATATGGGATTTTTAATTCAGAATCGATACCGAAAGCGTCATTTAAAATCTTTTTTAGATTGTCTATTTTAATGTTAAAAAATGGTGTTTCAGGAATTTCCTGACCTTCCGACAAGTAGGCCTGAGAGGTTTCCTCATTTTCCTCTGACGGGCGAGCAATCAAAAGCTCGCGTCCATGGATCTTAATTTTCAATCCATACCAAGTGACTTTTGAATCGATATTCGCTTTGGAGATTCCCTTCGTCTCACTGGCTAGTAGGCAGTAATCAATAATATAAAGAATTGACGACTTCCCTTTGCCCGAATCACCCGTTATGACGTTAACGTGATTCTCCAAGAACTCAAGGTTCCTCAGGATTCCATTTTTTTGCCAGAGAAGAATGTTTGTTATTTGTATGCTGCTCATAGCACTATCCTAAAATTCTGATAAAGTTCTTCGGCGCTTTCTTCTAGTATTTTTGCAAGGCGCGGGGCAGCGATAAAAATTTCACTGCCTAACTGACCTATAGATTTGGAGCAAGTTGATGTAAAGATTTCTGCGCTCAAAAATAATGTGTTTGCATTTAGCGTGGTGATGCCCATCTCGCATGCTAGCAGGATTGTGTTTATTGATGTAATTGACATGTCAAGATAGTGGTTGTTCACAGCTGCAAAGTCTTTTGGAAAAGAAAGTACTAAGTCGCGACTGCCTAAGTGCACCACCTTTTTGTTTTTAAGGATGCCCCTGATTCGCTTGTTATATAGCAGTGGTAAAATCAACAGCGCCTTTGTCAGGTCTAACTGTCGATTTGGTAGGCATGCCAATGTAGCTTGAAACGCTAAAGTGCCAAGTACTTCATTCGTGATAAGTTGGTTCATTTAGAATATAGCTCCTTCCAATCTACCTTCCACCCTATAGAAGGAAGATCGGATAGTGCGATGAACTTACCTTTGCTAAATCCGTCGGGAAGAGAAATGTTTTTTAATTTCAACTCTTTTTTCAAAGTGGCGTCGTAGCACGCTTGCGCGGCAAGTAATGCTCGGGGAGTTTTTTGATTAAATGTACCATGTGTTTGACGATGGATTTTCTTCCAGCTCATTTCACATTGTGCTGCAAGACGAGCATCATCTTGGTGGGTGAAATCTCCCTCCTTTTTCAGATCTCGAATTAAGTCCGCGGTTGCAAGCATTTCAATGCCATGCTCAATGACGTCCTCATGAGGCAGGCCGATATCTTTTAACTGATAGCTGAAGGTACTAGTTAGAAACGAAAGGTCACCTAACTGCTGAAAGTGATAATACTTATCATAAAAGCGGTCATAGTCTACTTCGTTGCTTCGGGAGGACCGCAATATTCGCTCGAACCCCATTTGAATTCTAAAGGTATCATACGTGATTATTACCTTCTCACCGCCGACGATGCTTGCAACTTTATATTCCTTGTAGGCACCTACAACAAATTTTCGTGTATCGTCCAACTTGGTGTTAGGCACAGCCAAGTACAAAAGCTTGTCGTTTATCTGATGAGTCACGGAAGCCGTGTCGGTATGGAAGTGGAATCGCTCTAGGATGAATTCTATTTCTTCTTTTTTTGCCGTTGCTAGCGCTTCCGCGTATTTGAATATCGGATTTGCTGAATCTGTCTTATCTTTCAGTGACTCTTTGGCTTTTATGTCCATAAAAATATCACTGATTGCAGCGATGATTTTTTCTTTGTTAGCTTTTGCTGAGTTAAGTAGTACTATTAGATTTTGGTTGTTGAGGGTTTTATTTGAGTAAATTTGAAATGTAATATTTTTCCCTTGAGGTAGTTCGGGTAGTGATTTTAGCCAATTGTATAGCGTCTTCCAGAGATCAATGTCTCGCTCAGTTATATTGCCTCCTAAGAGGCTATGCTTCACTTGGATGAGGCACAAGTCGTCACTAATGCTTTCGGTGTGGATGTCGTCAAACACCTCCAAACCAATTTGCTCTCCAGGTTTTAACCCCAACAGAGTATTCACAAGCACTAGGTCTTGGTACTCAAATCCTAAAGCGCTTTTATCTGCAGCTGTTTGTTCTAAGTGACCCATACGCATCTTCCTGAAGCTATACGTCTAGAATTATTAGTTGTACATCCTTAGGGGCGAACCAATTACGGGGGCTTGGCAGCGGAATCAAGAAGTGAATACTTCATTCTTCCCTGTCGGACATGCGGTTTGGTGTACGATGAGCCGGCGCGGCCCATAACTACTCTACAGATTGCCGACGCAACCATAATGGCTCCTCCCTGATATGACCGCATCCATATTTATTCGCGGTCCGTAATCCAAGGATAGCATTATGCCATGCCGCGCGATCGACTCGGGTGGCCTCCGTTACTCAAATGCCTCGAATTCCATGAAAGCTGGATCGGTTCCCCAGCCGCATCCAGATCAACGCAGTAGTGAGCCGATAGTGATACCGGGTGGCGTCGGAGTGGTCTTTCAGGTGCTGAGTGAGAAACCAGCGCACATGCTTGAACTGCCAGGTCCAAGGATTATCTCGCTGCCATCGTTGCTGAATGGCCGCTTGCATGGTCCGAGCTTGCCTTAAGTGGCGTTGCTGCGTGACCTTCGAACCGGTCAGCACGCCGCTCAGGAACAGCGCCATATCGAAGGGTTTGCTCATGCTCGGCCACCAATGTAGGCCGACACCACATCGATCCGGTTGTGTCCGAGCTCAAGGCTGATCTGTTGCCGCGCCTGTTGATCGAGGTCGCGGTCAATGCGATAACAGTGGCCACCATTGACCGGTGCGGCGTGCCCGGGAGCTGTTCGTAACGCTCGCAGGCATAGGCCGCTCGCAGTTCATGAAACCCCTTCAGCCCTTGTTCATGCAGCGTTTCGCGGGCGGGGAGTACGGTCTGATGCAGGAACACGGCGTAGCTTTCGTCTCGGGCCAGCAAGTTGCGGCTGCGAGGTGGCGATGCATGACGAGCCAGCTGCAGCGCCGTCTTCACTTCTTCATTGGCCACAACCCATCGCGGAACTGATGCCCCTGAGCGGCCGCCTTTGGTGCCGTCCTGGATGTTGATGCGGCCTAAGTGCTCGGCTTCGCGGTGCATGCGTGGCAGGTCAGCCAGGATCGCTTCGCGCAGGCGCATACCGGTTGTTCGGGCCAACAGGACAATCGCGGCCACCCGCTCGTGTTGCCGTTCGCCAAGCACCTCAAGCACTCGCCGCACCTGTTGGCGGTCTTGGCCATCCGGCGCGCGGGTGCGTACGCTTGAGCGCTGCTGTCCCAACGCCTGGCTCGGGCTGGCGATCCTAACGTCCTGATCACCGCGCAGCGCCGCGAGGGTGCGGTTAACGCTGCTCAGGCGGTTCTGCGCGGTAGCGATACAGAGTTCACCTTGCTGGATCTGCTGGCGCAGGTAAGCGGCGTAGTCTTGCAGCGTCTGTCGATCGATCTGACGCGCATCGTTGTAACCAGGAACGCCCTCTGATCGACACCAACGCACGAACGCTTGCCAGCGATCACTATGCGCTTTGACCGTGGCGAAGTGGCCACCGGCAAATAGATCCTTGAGCGCTTGTGGGCCGGCGTAGCTCAGCTGGCGGCCATAGCCAAAGTTGCGACCCTCACGCCGACCGACCAAGGCCATCGTCATCACCGTTTTCGTTTGTTTGCAGAAAGAGCAGCAAGGCTTTCCAGTGAGGGCTGAGCCTGTCCACCTGCTGCCAGTGTGTTGGGCGGATCAGGAGGGCGTTCTCCTGATGTTGCAGCAGTGCCCCTTCCTCACGCAGTTGCTCGATGAGCAGGGCGAGGTTGGCGGGGTCTAGGGGGGGGTGGCGACAGCGGCGACAGTGGCGACAACCCGCGTCGTTTCTGGCCTGGAGCGTGGCGACAGGGTGGCGACAGAGGCGGCGACACACCGCAATTCTGGCTGTGGTTGATGTTGCGCCTGGTAGCGGCGCACCGCGTCATTGAGGCGAAACATGGCGTACCTCGAAGGTTCTTCCATCGCGGCTGCTCAGCCAGCGATGAGTGATCAGCACGACCAATAAAGAGGCGGTATGGTCAGCGCTTTTGCGGGCAAAACGAGGGCCGTTTCGATTGACGTCGCGGATGGTGAAGTGGGTCCAGCCTTTCTGCACCAGCCAGCGCAGCAGCCGATCCGCCTCTTCGCGTCGGCTATTGACCGGCTCCTATTCGGTCAAGCGCTGGATCTCAGCCAGGTAGTAATCCATCAACGTGGAGGCGCGCTGGATGTGTGCTTCCTCCAACTGACTGGCCTCTTCAACCATGGCCAGCACGCCTGCGATGCGCAGCACATTCGCCGCGGCCTTGCCCGCGACAGGCTGGACGCCGGCCAGCTCGCCGAACTCGCCAGACTGGCACTCGATGGTGTCGTGAATATCGATCCAGGCACGACGGGCACGGGGAGTCAGTTCCAGCGTGACGGGATTGAGTGATCCATCCTTGTGAAGCGACCAGGGCTTTTGCAGCAGGGCGGTGATCCGTTGTTGGTAGCGCTGGACTTTGGCATCTCTGGTCAGGTCGATTGCCTTGTAGAGTCGCTGGCCGGCCAGGCGCTCGGGCCAACTGATAAGGCAGCGGCCGAGGATGCCTTGGCCATTGATCACCGGGTCTTTGTACAGCTGGTTGGCCAGGTAGGGCTGCAGCATCAGGTGCATGCTGAGGCGGCGATCATAGGCACGTAGACTTTCCCCTGCCATGGAGCGCGCCCGGTCGATCGGGCTGCCATCCCACAGTGTCGACAAGGTGGTGATCGCCTTGAGCCGATTCTCTTTGCTCATGGTGCTGCTGCCCAAGAACTGGCCGCCATCATCATTGAACAAGCCCATGCTGGGCAAGCCCTGGCACAGGCTTTTGACCAGGGCCTCAATGGTGGGTTCGGCAATGATCAGTCTCGGTGGTACCGGCTCGGACAGCTCACCGCCTTTCGCCTCAGCACGCTCTGTTGAGGTTTTGGGTTTGGCCATGATGCTGGTAGCGGCGCGATAGGCTTTGAGCTTTTCCACATACAGGGTCCACTGCTGCCGCTCCCAGTCGCGCGCCGCCCTTAATGCCAGGTGATCCACCGCGCTTTTGCGATCACCCGAGGACGCCACCGTCAGTAGGTAGAGGGACAGCGGATAGGTTCGGCCGTCGAGTTGGACATTGGCATGACCCTGGCTCACCAGAGCAGCGCTGGCCAGCACCGATTGCGCGGCCATGGCGCAGGGCACGCCGATCACCTCGGCCAGTCGTTCGACCGCAGGGCCCAACAGATCCCCGAGTGCTTCAACCGGGTAGGACAGTGGTGCCTGCTGGTATTCCAGCAATGGTTGTGGTGGCTCGAATGCTTCGCACAGTTGCATCGCTATTCTCCTGAGATTATCGACTTCGTCCTCACTCATCCCGCCACGGTTGTTGAGTGTTATCAGGGATCAAGGCCCCTGCGACCTGTGAGGTTTGTCCACTCACGCGGGACTGACGGCTCCTTACGACCGGGAACTTGGGCATCTCATGATCTGGCCTCCTGAACACCGATAGCGGTGGGCGGGTGGAGGCTGCACTGGCTGACGAAACCAGTGCCGCGAGATCCTGAGTCAGGTGAAGGCAGTGAGGCGATGACCGGGGCATGCCTGACTGTCAGTCAGGTGCAGTCCATCCCCTGGACTGCGGCACCATCATCGGCATCGCTGTGGCGAGTGAGCATTCGGTGTTTGTTACGCCGATTGTCACGAGGGGGAAAGCCGCAAAGCCCCGTGCGAGCAGGGCTGCAGCAGTGTGAGATGCGCCCGTCTCTTTCGGGGGTAAAGAGACGGGCAATAGGTTGGCGCAAGAAATTTCCAAGCGGATAAGTTGCTGCAGAGCAGCCAGGAGGGGGCATGAGTTGCCGCGGTGGGCATTCTGGAAGATTGGGCATCCATCACATCGCTGTGACCGTGCGAGCCGCCGGACGCTAATCGCACTTGGGGAGAACCGCCACGATGTGGCGTAGCCTCAAAGGTTCTGGCTACCTGGGAGCTGCCAACGGCAGCGCTTTGAGTCTTCTTTCTATCGTCCGCGTATGGTTGGGTCAACCGGACTGCGCGCAGTCGATTGGGCCAACCAGCGGTACTGGAATGCCTTGGTCGTGAGTGGTGTTGGATGGACGATGAGCCGTTCGTCGTCTTTTAAATTTGAGCCCCAGCGCATGGGAATGCGGAGCCTTCCTATGCGCTGGTGCTTGGCCGGAGGAGCGCAGACATGCAGGAGGTTTGGCGACAGTCGCCACTTCTGTCGCCATGCTGCGCGCCACGGATTACGTGGGTTGTCGCCGGTGTCGCCGGTGTCACCAACAGAAATGTCACTGCGTTTGAGGCGTTACGTCTACCGGTGCCATCCATTGAGTGCTTAGCATATCGGCACGGCGTTGCGGTCCTGCATTTGATTGATCGCAGATGCCAGAAGGCTGCCAGTGGCAGCCTTCTGGATGTGCTCACTTTACCAAGCCATCATCGGGCGGCGGCGTTCTATGTCGTCCGCGCGGTTGTACCTGACAGCCTCACCCGCTAATCGTTACACTGCGCGCACCTTGTCAGGCTGGCGCTTTCCCGGCTTGGCCTATTGTCCGCCGTGTTGCTTCGCTGGGCATTAAACCCATTATTCAATTCAGGTAGTCATCAGAAGTGATCACAGGCGCAATCAAATCCCAAGTTGACCAGATCTGGAATGCGTTCTGGAGCGGCGGTATTTCCAACCCCATGGAAGTTATCGAGCAGATGACCTATCTGCTGTTTATCAAACGCCTCGACGAGTTGCAGACGGTTAAAGAGCGTAAGGCCGCGCGCACCGGGCAGCCGATTGATAAGCCGATTTTCAGCCCCTACCAGGCGCATTTGCGTTGGGCGGCGTTCAAGGCTCTGGGTGATCCGGCCAGCTTGTACACGCTGATTGCCGATAAGGTGTTCCCTTTTATCAAGTCGCTGGGCGGCGAAGATGGCGAGTCCACCTACGCCGCGCATATGAAGGATGCGCGCTTTACCATTCCGAACCCGGCGTTGCTGGCCAAGGTGGTGGACATGCTCGACGCCATCCCCATGGAAGACCGCGACACTAAGGGTGACCTCTACGAATACATGCTCGGCAAAATCGCCAGTGCTGGGCAGAACGGTCAGTTCCGCACGCCCCGGCACATTATCAAACTGATGGTCGAGATGATGGCCCCCAAACCGTCGGACACAATTTGCGACCCGGCCTGCGGCACCGCTGGTTTTCTGGTGACGGCTGCCGAATACCTCAACACCCACCACAGCCAGGAGCTGTATCAGGACGCGGCCAGCGCCAAACGCTTTAATCACGACACCTTCCATGGCTTCGACTTCGACAGCACCATGCTCCGTGTTGGCTCGATGAACATGCTGCTGCACGGAGTGGAAAACCCGGCGATTGAAAACCGTGATTCCCTCAGCGAAGGCCACGCTGGCGTGGAGGGCCAGTTCAGTCTGATCCTCGCCAACCCGCCGTTTGCCGGCAGCCTGGATTACGAGGCCTGCGCCAAGGATTTGCAGCAAATCGTTAAAACCAAAAAGACCGAGCTGTTGTTTCTCGCCCTGTTCCTGCGCTTGATGAAGGCCGGCGGCCGCGCGGCGGTGATCGTCCCGGACGGCGTATTGTTCGGCTCCAGCAAGGCGCACAAGGCGCTGCGCCAGATGCTGGTGGAAGAGCACAAGCTGGACGGCATTGTTTCAATGCCGTCGGGCGTGTTCCGTCCCTATGCCGGGGTGTCTACCGCGATTTTGCTTTTTACCAAAACCAATTCTGGCGGCACCGACCACGTCTGGTTTTACAACATGCAGGCTGACGGCTTCTCGCTAGATGACAAGCGCAACGAACTTGATGCGAGCAAGCACGAGAGTAACAACCTGCCCGACATTATCGATCGTTGGCACAGGCGTAGCACCAGTGTCGGTCTCGACCGTACCGCGCAAAGTTTTCTGGTGCCTAAGACTGAGATCGTCGACAACGACTATGACTTGTCGATCAACCGCTACAAGGAGGTGGTGTACGAGGAAGTGCAGCATGAAGCGCCGCAAATAATCTTGGCTGAGCTAAAAGCGCTGGAGGCGGAAATTGCGCGGGGCATGGATGAGTTGGAGGGGATGTTGTTATGAATTGGCGTATGATGCCACTAGGTGAAGTATCCACACTTCAACGTGGATTTGATTTGCCCATTCAAAATAGGCTTGAAGGTGAGATACCTATTTATGCGGCAAATGGCCCGGTTGGTTTTCATAATGAAATGCGTGTTGCTGGGCCGGGGGTTATTACGGGGCGTAGCGGCAGCATTGGAAAAGTACATTATGTTGAAGGCGGATACTGGCCCCTGAACACTTCTTTGTATGTGAAGGACTTTCAAGGAAATGATCCGAAGTATATTTACTGGCTGCTTCGAAACTTACACCTAGATCGCTTTCACCATGGAACTGGCGTGCCGACGCTAAACAGGAATGTCGTACACCGCGAGCTCGTGCCTGTTCCGCCACTCTCCGAACAGCGTCGTATCGCAGAGATTCTAGATAAGGCCGACGCGCTACGCACCAAGCGCCTTGAAGCTATCACCAAGCTTGATGAACTGCTGCAATCCGTATTTCTGGAAATGTTCGGCGACCCTGTGACAAATCCGAAAGGTTGGCCAGCATCTAAGCTTGGAGAGTTTGCTGAGTTCGAAAATGGTGATCGATCATCCAACTACCCTAGCAAAGGTGACATCGTTTCTGGTGGCGTCTTGTTTCTGAGCACAAAAAATATTACGGATCATAGGTTAGATCTTCGTAATACGCAGTTCATTACCGAGAAAAAGTTCGAGTCTCTTTCCAGAGGAAAAATACGAAAAGGAGATTTGGTCATTACCCTTAGAGGAACTCTTGGAGCGTGTTGCATATTTGATGGGGTTTACGATATTGCATTTATCAACGCACAGATGATGATCATGCGTCCTAGGTTGGGAATTAACTCTGTATTCCTGCATTCGGTGATTACGAGTTCCGCTATTCAAGAAAAAATAAAGGGTAGCTTTACGGGAGCTGCGGTTCCTCAGTTAACAAGTGGCGGCATCGCCGAGCTTGGCTTATACAGGCCGCCTACAGACCTTCAAATCCGTTTTTCCGAAATCGCTCTTATGATTCAAGCGCATAGACGAGAGCTATGTAGATCGTCGAGTTTGGTCGACGACCTCTTTCATTCACTTCAACGGAAAGGCTTTTTAGGTGCGGTTTAGTCGAATTGTACTTCAGTCGATCGAGGGCAAATTCCACGGCCTCAATACCCTGAGGTGCTGATCGACGAGGGACATGATCTCCAGCCAGTGTGGTTTAAGCTGGTGGTGCAGATGATCGATCCCTAGAATAATTCGCTGCTGGTGCTGTATCACACTGCGCAGTCGATTTATCGCGGAAAGGTCGGTAAAAATGACATAGATTCAGCTTCGCCAGCGTTGGTATTCAGGCCCTGGGGCGTACCACCATCCTACGGTTGAATTACCGCAATACCGTGGAGAGGTCGACGAAACGTGGTTGCTGTATGTGGCCAAACTCGCGCGATTGATCGGTTGGTGATGACTTACCGCGAGCCATCCAGCTTTACCCGCAGGATTCAGGATTCAATAGGCAGCGTGCGACAGCACCTGGACGAGATGGACTCACAAAAGGCAGCCGGTTGATATGAGCAACTTTGAATTTCTCATCCCCGAATTTAAAGCGCTGGTTGAGCCGGCCAAGGGGGCGGAACACCTAGTGTATTCTGACCCGCGTGCCTGTTGTATGCGTACCCGTCATGCGTTGGAGCAGATGGTGCATTGGTTGTACGAGCATGATCGCGACCTGCGCATGCCTTACGACAACGGCCTAAATCTGCTGCTGACTCAGGTGGAGTTCGTTCGCCTTCTGCCCCCGCAAATTCATCAAAAGACGCGCTTGATTCAGAAGTTTGGCAATCAGGCAGTGCACTCCAATCAAGCGATTGGCTACAGCGATGCGATGAGGCTGGTACGCGAGCTGTTTCACGTGTTGTTTTGGCTGGCACGCACTTATACCCGCGCCACCGACCCAAAAAATATCGACGCTGCATTTGACGAAAAACGTGTGCCTCAGCTCGTTAGCATGAATGAGGCAGTTGCCTTTACCCGTGCGGAACTGAAAAAGCAGGAAGCCAAATTCCAGGAACAGATCTCAGCCCAACACGGAACCCTTGAAGCCCGCGAGGCGGCGATTGCCGAGCAAGCCGCCAACCTTAGTGAGCGCGAGGCGCTGCTAGCGCGACTGGATGCCGAACTGGTTGCCACCCGTGCCGCACTGGCCCAGGCCAAGGCGACTAATATCGCCGTGCCAGATAACCATGATTACGACGAGGCCGACACCCGTCGTCTGTTTATCGATGTGTTGCTGCGCGAGGCCGGTTGGGAATTGGGCAAAAACGCTGACGCCGAAGTGCCAGTGAGCGGCATGCCCAACGGGCAAGGCGAAGGTTTTGTCGATTACGTGTTGTGGGGGGCCAATGGCAAACCGTTGGCGGTGGTGGAAGCCAAGCGCAGCCTGAAAGACCCGGACGTGGGGCAGCAGCAAGCCAAATTGTACGCCGATTGCCTTGAGGCCGAGAAAGGCCAGCGGCCGCTGATTTTCTATAGCAACGGTAACCACACCTGGCTGTGGGACGACCGCCGTGCGCCACCACGCGAAGTACAGGGTTTTTATACCCGCGATGAACTGGAACTGGCGATTCAGCGGCGCAGCCTGCAAACCGATTTGCGCGAACTGCCGATCAATAGCGAGATTGTTGAGCGGGCATATCAACACCGGGCGATTCGAGCGATGACCGAATCCCTGAGTCAGGGCCGCCGCGCCGGTTTGCTAACCATGGCCACCGGCACAGGCAAGACGCGGATGTCGATTGCCCTGATCGAGCTGTTGATGCGGGGCAACTGGGTCAAGCGCGTGCTGTTTCTGGCTGACCGGGTAGCCCTGGTAAAACAAGCCGCCAACGCCTTTAAGGAGTTCCTGCCGGACTCCAGTCCGGTCAATCTGGTCACCGACAAGAGCGGCCAGGGCCGAGTGTATCTGTGTACCTATCCGACCATGATGGGTTTGATCGAGCAGATGGAGGGTGACCGTCGCAAGTACGGCGTTGGCCACTTTGACCTGATCGTGATCGACGAGGCGCACCGCAGTGTGTACCAGAAGTACGGCGCGATTTTCCGTTACTTCGACAGTTACTTAGTGGGCCTGACCGCCACCCCGCGTGACGAAGTGGATCGCGATACCTATCACCTGTTCGGCCTGGAAACTGGCGTGCCGACCGACGCCTACGGCCTAAATGAGGCAGTGGATGACGGTTATTTGGTGCCGCCCAAGGCATATTCGGTGCCGATCAAGTTCGTTCGCGAAGGCATCCGTTACGATCAACTCAGCGATGATGAAAAAGCGCACTGGGAGTCGCTGGATTGGGGTGATTACAGTGCTGAAGGTGATGCGCCTACCGAGGTATTGGCGTCGGAAGTCAACAAGCAGCTGTTCAACGAGCCAACCGTTGACCTGATGCTCAAGCACTTGATGCAAAACGGCCTAACGGTGGAGGGCGGTGACAAGCTAGGCAAGACCATTATTTTTGCGGTGAACCAGAAGCACGCCGATTTTATCGCTCGCCGCTTCAATCATCATTACCCGCACTTTAAGGGTGAGTTTGCGCGGGTTATCACCCATGCGGTGAGTTATGCGCAGACCTTGATTGATGACTTCAGCAGCAAGCTCAACAAGCTGCCGCAGATCGCCATTTCGGTGGACATGCTCGATACCGGCATCGATGTGCCACAGGTTTTGAATTTGGTGTTCTTCAAGGCCGTCCGTTCAAAGGTGAAGTTCTTGCAGATGATCGGCCGCGGCACGCGCCTATGCCCGGACCTGTTTGCGCCGGGTGTGCACAAGCGCGAGTTCGCCATCTTCGATTTCTGCGCCAACTTCGAATACTTCAACGAAAACCCCAAAGGCGCTTTGGGCGGTACGGCCGAACCGTTAGGCAAGCGGTTGTTCAAAGCGCGGCTGGATCTGCTGTCGTTGTTAGCGCCGAAGGACGTTCGGAAGCCTGGTGATCTGGCGGAAACCAGAGGCCGGTACGATGCCTTTGTCGAGCTGCGCACGGAGTTGACCGACGAGTTGCACGACGAAGTCGCGGCGATGAATAAAGACAACTTCATCGTGCGTACCGAACTTGAGCACGTAACCCGCTTTACCGAGCGTGAAATTTGGAATGCGCTGGATGATGCAGCGCTGGGTGATCTGCGCAGTCACGTCGCAGGCTTGCCGAGTGAGCGCGCTCCTGAGCACATCACCGCCAAGTTGTTCGATCTCCTGTGCCTTAATTTGCAGCTGGCGTTACTTCGCTCGACCAGCGACTTCGTGACGTATCGTGACAAGGTGATCGAGCTGGCCAGCCAGTTAGAAGTGATGGACAGCATTCCGGCAGTGCATGCTGAAATTGCGTTGCTTCAGGACGTGCAAACCGACGAGTACTGGCAGGACATCCGCTTGCCGATGCTTGAGCAACTGCGGCGCAAGATGCGTGAGCTGATCAAGTTTATCGAACGCCGCCCGAACAACCCCGTTTATAGCGTGCTGAGCGACGAGATTGGCGAAGCAACTGTAGTCAACCTGAAAGATTTCAATACCGGCATCAACCTGGAGCAGTACAGGAAAAAGGTCGAAGCCTATATCTGTGGCAATGAGAACCATGTGGCCATCGCCAAGCTCAAATTTAACCGGCCGCTGACGCCGAGCGATCTGAGCGAGCTGGAGCATTTTGTCTACGAGTCGGAACCGGTTCAGAGTCGTGAGCAGTTCGAACAGTGCTACGGCACTGACCAACCGCTGACGCTGTTGATCCGATCATTGGTAGGCTTGGATCGCAATGCGGCAAAAGAGGCTTTCGGTCAATTCCTCGACGAGAACCGCTACAGCAGTCAGCAGATTCGTTTTGTTGAAATGATCATCGAGCGTCTAACCCGGCAGGGCGTGATGGAAGCGGGTCAACTATATGAACCGCCTTTTACCGCACTGCACCACGAGGGATTAGACGGTGCGTTTGGCGACGCGGATGCCAACGCGATCATTTCGGTGATTGCTTCAATCAAACGCAGTGCGGCAGCCTGATGGCGACTGACTCAATCGTGGGCGCTGCCCGGTTTGCGCTGGCGTCTGGGTTGTAGCTTTTGGCTAAGCGCTTGGCGACAGTCGCCACTTCTGTCGCCACGCTGCGCGCTACGGATTACGCGGGTTGTCGCCGTTGTCGCCGTCCGGTGAGTCCTCAGCGTATCGACACGACGTTGCGGTCCCTGGTTTGATTGATAGCAGATGCCGACAGGCTGCCGGTGGCCGCCTTCTGGATATGTTCACTCCACCAAGCCATCATCGGACGCCGGCGTTCGATGTAATCCGCCCGGTTGTAGGCGCTTCGAACTTCGTCTTTATCGACATGTGCCAGCGCGACTTCGATTAGCTCCGGATCCCACCCATGCTCGTTCAGGATTGTGCTGGCCATGGAGCGCATGCCGTGGCTGACCAAGCGGTCCTGAAAGCCCATTCGTTTCAACGCCATGTTGGCGGTCTGGCTATTCGCGTGGGTGCGCGGGTTTCTATCTGACGGGAACACATATTCCCTGTGGCCACTATGGGGCTTAAGCGTCTCCAATAACGAGAGTACATGTTCGGTCAGCGGGATTGTGTGCGGACGACGCTTTTTCATTCGCTCCGGAGGGATGGTCCAGATGAGTTTGTCGAAGTCGATGTCTGCCCATCGAGTGGTGGCCGCCTCGGCAGGGCGGGTCATGGTATGAAGTTGCCATTCGATCAGGCAGCGGGTCGTCCGCTTGATGCTGGCATTCGCGATTTCCATCATGAGCACCGGAAGCTCATCAGGTGGTAGCGCTGCCATGTTCTCTTTCTTAGGTTTCTTGAATACCGCTCGAATTCCGCTGAGAGGGTTGGCAAGGATCATTCCGGAATTGACCCCGTAGGTCATGATCTCGTTAAGGCGCTGGCTCACTCGCTTAACTGTCTCGAGGCTGCCTTTGGCCTCAATCGGACGAAGGAGCTTGATGACCATCGGGGCGCTGACTTCCGAGAGAGGCGTTGATTTCATACTCGGAAAAACATGCAGTTTGAGGGAGCGCCAAATATCTTCGGCATACGCCGGTGTGACGGAATCCTTCTTCAGCTCGAACCAGGCGGTGGCCACGTTCTCGAAGGTGTGTTCCGTTTCCGCTCGTTTGGCTTCCTGCAGCTCATTGCGCTGAGCTTTTGGGTCGATGCCCTGTGCAAGCAGCTGTCTGGCCTCAACGGTTTTCTTCCTCGCTTGCGCAAGAGAAACCTCGGGATAAGAGCCGAGTGCCATGTTGATTCGATTCTTGGTGACGGGATGCCGGTAGTTGAAATTCCACTGCATCGAGCGATTGACCCTAACTCGCAGCTGGAGCCCGTCGCCATCCGTGAGGACGTAATCCTTGTCTTTCGGTTTGACCGCCTTGAGCTGGCGGTCGGAGAGGCGGATGGTTTGAGCGCACATGAGAAGTACTCCATGACACCTTTTGGTATTCCCAAGATTAGCGCCGGGGAGTCGGGAATACCATTGGGAATACCAAACCGCCTGGAACTCAAAAAATCTGGAAAGCCCTGAGTAGCCCTGAAACCCCCGTATTTACTGAATTTCAGGCACAAAAAAAGACGTCCGTGGACGTCTTTAGATGATGAAGTGGTGGAGCCGGGGGGATTTGAACCCCCGTCCGCCAGTACTCCGCTGTCGGTACTACATGCGTAGCCGTTTCTATTAAGTTAACCCTCAGCGACCCGAAGGGCAGGGTGCTTTGGGCGAGTTGTGTAAGTTTTAGCCGATTCGTCCACAACGTACTGCACGGCGATTCTGTTCTATATGACAATCACTTTGGGTTTACAGACATCCCCTGGTGATTGCTGGACCCGAAGGTACCAGAAGCTCAGGGCTAAGGCTGCTTACGCAGCGAGAGCGAATTCCTGGCCGTAGTTTTCGTCATTGGCAACTATAAGAAGTTGCAACAGTGGATTTACGAGTTCTGTTACCAACTCGGCATGCACCTAAAGTTTCGCGACCGGCGTCGAATCCTAAACGGCCCCGTGCTTGTAACTCGTTGTTTCATAGTGAGTGACAAGCCTGTGCAGTGTACGCCAAACGGTCACAGAAGGCCAACCCGAAGGTTGGCCTTGAGCGGGCGAGGGGCTACTGGCCGCCTTTCTCGCTGTTCTGCAGGTCCTGTATGGCCTTGGAAGTGATCTCGATGCATTTCTTGTCATCGCCTGCGGCATACGCGGCTTTGGCCTGGGAGACGGCTGTGTCTATCTCGCCGCTTTTGCCACTGGTGTCGGTGGCGAGTAGGGCTTTGCCGTTGTTGATTTTGTCCAGGTTGATCTTGCACAGGTCGGGGTCGCCAGCCGCAAAAGCGGGGGAGGCCAGCATCGCAGCGGTAATGAACAAGCCAGCAAGAGCGGAACGCTTCATAGGGTATCTCCTTGCGCAAAAGGGCTCGACGCTACTGGCGTTAAAGGGCTGCCAGCGACATCACTGAAGGGCCTCGTTCGTTGAGGCCTATGCAGATGACTACGCCGGCGCGCAAGGGTTCTGTTTTCTTGCGCAATTAATGGGCGCGGGCTTGGGTCACACGATCCACGAGGTACACCAGGCCGTGATAATCGATGCCGCCGTGCTGGCTAAGGCCGATCTCGCAGGTTCGGCTGGTGGAGATGCCTTCGCTGCAATATTGCACCGCATCCTTGAGCGTGCGCAGCGAGTGGGCGTTGAGTTCCGGGGTGGTGAAGCCCTTGTCACCGGCAAAGCCGCAACAGTGAATACCTTCTGGGATAACTACCGTTTTGGCGCAACGTCGAGCCAGGTCGATCAGGGTCTGGCTTTCTCCCAAGTGCTGGGTGCTGCAGGTGACGTGTACCGCGATGGGGGCTTCCTGTGGCGTGAAGTCCAGGCGATCCATCAAGTGTGTGCGGATGAAACGCACGGGGTCGTACAGGTCCATGCGCGTCTCGCCCAGGTCCTGGACAAGCCGTAAGGTGCAGGGGCTGGTGTCGCAATAGATTGGGTCGATCCCGCCACGGCTGGCGTGGAGCAGGGCGCCGATGAGTTCCTGGCGCTTGTGTTCGGCTTGTTCGGCATAGCCTTTGGACGCGAATGGCTGGCCGCAGCAGAGGCTGTCTTGGTTGTCGGGTGACACCACTTGGTAACCGGCTTTTTCCAACAGACCACGAGTTTTTTCGTACAGCGACATTTGCTCTTTATCACCGGCCGCTGGGCCCATGGCGCGTGAGACGCAGGCCGCCAGATAGACGACGCGTGGACGTTCATCGGCCACTGACGGGCTGAAACGGATGGCTTTTTCCGGCTGAGGCATGGCGTTGGTCCACTGCGGGATTTGCCCGTTGGACAGTTTGGTCACGCGGGCTGAAAGCTTTGCCAAGCGTGGTGCGCCTAACAACATGCGTGCACCGTTGGCGACATGCAGGGTAAAGCGCGCACCTTGCAGTGCGGTAGCGAAATGGTCGGCGAGCCATTCGGCGGTTTTCGTACGGTTGGCATCGCGGCTGCGCAGTTTTTTCACCAGGTCGCCGGTATTAATTCCTACGGGGCAGCGTTGCGCGCAGAGGCCGGTGGCTGCGCAGGTGTCGATGCCTTGATAGTGATAGGCGGCTTCCAGTTCGGTGGTGTCGATGCCTGCACGTTTCTTGGCTTGGATATCACGCCAGATCACGATGCGTTGGCGCGGGCTAAGCGTCAGCCCCTTGGACGGGCACACCGGTTCGCAGAACCCGCACTCGATGCACTTATCCACAAGCTCGTCGGCGGCGGGCAGAGGTTTGAGGTGCTTGAGGTGAATTTGCGGGTCTTCGCTGAGCACTACGTCCGGGTTGAGAATGCCATTGGGGTCCAGCAGGCGTTTGAGTTGCCACATGAGCTGATAGGCATCGCTGCCCCACTCGAGCTCGACGAACGGCGCCATATTGCGACCGGTGCCGTGTTCAGCCTTCAGCGAGCCGCCAAACTCTACCGCCACCAATTGTGCCACGTCGTCCATGAACGCCTGGTAGCGTGCGACCTCTTCCGCACTGTTGAAGCCTTGTGTGAAGACGAAGTGCAGATTGCCTTCCAGCGCGTGTCCGAAAAGAATGGCTTCGTCGTAGTGATGTTTGTCGAACAGTTCGATCAGGCGGTTTACGCCGAAGGCCAATTGCTCGACTGGAAAGGTGACGTCTTCGATGATCACCGTGGTGCCGGTTTTTCGCACGGCGCCGACGGCGGGAAAGGTGTCTTTGCGGATCGCCCACAGGCGGGCGTTCTCGACGGGGTCTTCGGTGAAGTCGACCTGTTTCTCCACGGGGAAACGGGCCAGGGATTCCATGATCAGAGCCAGTTGCTCATGCAACAGTGACGATGACGCCGCGCGGGATTCGATCAGCAGCGCGCAGGCATTTTCCGATAGGTGTTGTACGAATGCGGGCATGCCCGGTTTGTCCTGTACCGAACGCATGCTGCGCCGGTCCAGCAGTTCAACTGCAGAGACCGGCTGGGTTTTCAGTACGGTGACTGCATTGCAGCAGGTTTCCACATCCGGGAATACGATCAGCGCTGAGGCTTTGTTGGGGTGGTCGACCACGGTGTCGTAGGTGACCGCACTGATAAACCCCAGGGTGCCTTCGGAACCCACGAGCAGGTGGCTGAGGATATCCAGGGGGTCATCGAAATCCACCAGGGCGTTGAGTGACAGGCCGGTGGTATTTTTCAGGCGGTATTTGTGGCGGATTCTTGCTGCCAATTCGGCATTTGCCCGCGTCTCACGCCCGAGTGTTGCAAGCCGATCAAGCAGTGCGCCGTACTGCTGGCGAAACGCGTTGACGCTGGCTGCATCCTCCGTGTCCAGGCGGCTGCCGTCAGCCAGTACAAGACGGATGCCTGCCAAGGTGTGGTAGGTATTTTGCGCCGTGCCACAGCACATGCCGCTGGCGTTGTTGGCGACAATGCCGCCGATTTTGCAGGCATTGATTGACGCAGGGTCCGGCCCGATCTTGCGTCCGAACGGTGCCAACCAGGCGTTGGCCTGGGCACCGATTACCCCGGGCTGCAGGCGAATCTGCGTGCCCTGGCCCCGAATCTCGCGACCGTTCCAGTTGTCCCCCAGCACGATCAGCACCGAGTCGCTGATCGCCTGCCCGGAAAGGCTGGTGCCGGCAGCGCGAAAGGTCACCGGCACGTGGTCGCGTTGGGCCAGTTGCAGCAATGACACCACTTCGTCTTCTGACTCTACGCGGATCACTAGCTGTGGGATCAGTCGGTAAAAACTGGCATCGGTGCCGAATGCGAGTGTGGAAAGTGGGTCGTCGAAGCGTCGATCTTTTGGGATCAGGTGTGCGACATCGCTCAGAAAAGCAGCAGGCAGGCTCATCGGTCCTCCAGAAATAGCTGACGCCGGCGTGGATGTCCGGCGTCGATTCTTACCCTATTGCGTGCAGGTCTCAGTGCACCAGCATACCGGTGAACCAGTAAGCCTGGGCCAGGGTGATCAGCCCCACGATGGTGGCGAAGAACAAGCTGTGCTTGAGGGTGAAACGGAACAGGTCGGATTCTTTGCCCACCAGGCCGGTTGCGGCGCACGCCACGGCGATCGATTGCGGCGAGATCATCTTGCCGGTGACGCCGCCGCTGGTGTTTGCGGCAACCAAAAGGGTGTCGTTCACGCCGATCTGATGTGCAGTGGTGGCCTGCAGCGAGCTGAACAGGGCGTTGGACGAGGTGTCGGAGCCTGTCAGGAAAACCCCCAGCCAGCCGAGGAAAGGCGAGAAGAACGGGAAGGCAGCGCCAGTGCCGGCCAATACCAGGGCCATGGTCGAGGACATGCCGGAATAGTTGGTGACGAACGCAAACGCCAGCACCATGCCGATGGACAGGATTGGCCAGCGCAATTCGTAGAAGGTTTCTTTTAAAGTGGTCAGACCAGTTTTGATGCTGATCTTCAGCACGAGCATGGAAATCAGCGCGGAGAAGAAAATCGCGGTGCCGGTTGCCGAAATCGGGTCCAGCTTGAACACAGCCGGGATGGCAGTGGGGTTGGTCACGATCGGCGCGACTTTGATCACCAACTGATCCAGATGCGGGATCGCGAAGCTGAACACCCAGCTGTACATCGAGCCGCCGGCGGCGAACATCGCCTTGAACGGCTTGAGGGTCCAGATCGTCACTAGCACGGTGAGGATCAGGAACGGCGACCAGGCCTTGAAAATCTGCACCAGGCTGTAGGGCGATGCAATGGTGCTGCGTGGCAGGCCAAAGCCGCCGGCGCTGGCAGTGATCGCTGCGCTGGAGCTTGCGCCGGCAATCTGTGCGCCTGCGGTGCGCTTGGGCTGCCAGATTTTCAGGAACAGGGTCAAGGAGATCAGGCTGGCCAGGGCCGAGGTGATGTCCGGCAACTCTGGGCCGATGAAGTTGGAGGTGAAGTATTGGGTGATGGCAAAGCTCAGGCCCGCTACCAGTGCTGCAGGCCAGGTCTCACGCACGCCGCGTAGACCGTCCATCATGAACACCAGCCAGAACGGCACGAACAACGACAGTAGCGGTAGCTGGCGGCCAGTCATGGCGCCGATCTTGAACGCGTCGATGCCCGTGACTTGGCCGGCGACGATGATCGGGATGCCCAGGGCGCCGAAAGCAACCGGGGCGGTGTTGGCAATCAGGCACAGGCCTGCGGCGTACAGTGGGTTGAAACCCAGGCCTACCAGCAACGCTGCGGTGATCGCCACAGGTGCGCCGAAGCCCGCTGCGCCCTCCAGGAATGCGCCGAAGCAGAAGCCGATCAGCAGCACTTGCAGGCGCTGGTCGTCAGTGATCGAGAGGACGGAGCTACGGATAATCTCGAACTGACCGCTCTTGACGGTCAACTTGTAGAGGAACACGGCTGCGACGATGATCCACGCGATAGGCCACAGGCCATAAGCAAAGCCGTAACCGGCGGCGGCCAACGCCATGTCCACTGGCATCTGGAAAGCGAAAATCGCTACCAGGATCGACAGCGCCAACGTGATGCTGCCGGCCACGTGGCCTTTGAGGCGAAACACGGCCAGGGCCAGGAAGAAAAACACGATCGGGATTACGGCGGCCAATGCGGACAGGCCGAGGCTGCCGAGTGGGCTGTAGAGCTGTTGCCAGGTTTGCATATGGGGTGGCCCCTAATTGTTGTTGGTCAGGCACTTCGTAGTCGACTTGGATAATTGGTAAGACCAATTTACAATCGCTGTGGGCTAGGTTAAAAGCCTTCGGGTGGGTGTGTCAATTTGCCGCCCGCGAAACTTTCGTCGTAGGGCTGTTGATAGACGCTGCTGATCGGACAAAACGAGCGTGTTCTGATAGGTGTCGCAAGGGCTGCGATAAGCGAGAATAGAGGGCCCGGCGAGTGGTCGGGATGGTGGAGAAAGAGTTATGGGGTTTGATCAGGTGCGTCAGCGCCGTTTGTCTGACGATATTGTCGAGCAGCTTGAGGGCATGATCCTTGAGGGCACGCTGAAGTCGGGTGAGCGTTTGCCTGCCGAACGGGCGTTGGCCGAGCAGTTTGGTGTGTCGCGCCCGTCGTTGCGGGAGGCGATCCAAAAGCTGGCGGCCAAGGGATTGCTGGTGAGTCGTCAGGGTGGGGGTAACTATGTCGCCGAGTCCCTGGGTTCAACCTTCAGTGATCCGCTGTTGCACCTTTTGGAAAACAACTCGGAGGCTCAGCGTGACTTGCTGGAATTTCGTCAGACCCTGGAAGCATCTTGTGCCTATTACGCAGCGTTGCGTGCCACCGAAGTTGACCGTGAACGGCTGAAGGCTGCGTTTGAGGCGTTGCAGGATTGCTATGCCCGGGCTGATGAAGTGAGTCGAGCGGAGGAGGGGGCGGCGGATGCGAGTTTTCACTTGGCGATTGCCGAGGCGAGTCATAACGCCGTGTTGCTGCACACCATTCGTGGTTTGTTCGATCTGCTCAAGCGTAATGTGGTGACCAACATTGGTGGCATGTACCAGCAACGTACGGAAACCCGCGACATGCTGATCAGTCAGCATCGGGATTTGTATCTGGCGATTATCGAGGGGCGGGCAGAGCAGGCGCGCGAGGTGTCTACGCGTCACTTGCTGTATGTGCAGGAAGTATTGGAAGAGGTGCGCCAAGAGGTGCAGCGCGTTGCGCGTGCCGAGCGGCGTAAGGGAATGTAGCCAGGGGGCTTGCCCAAGGCTACATCGCTACAAGGATTATTCTTCCTTGCCCTTGTTGCGCACTGCGCGATGCAGTTCGCGATTGGAATCGCGCTCGCGCTCGGTATCGCGCTTGTCGTATTCCTTCTTGCCCTTGCCCAAGGCGATCTCGCACTTGACCAAATGCTTGCTCCAATACCAGGACAGGCAGACGCAGGCATAGCCTTTCTGCTGTACGGCGGCGGCGAGCTTGTCGATTTCGCGGGCATTGAGCAGCAGCTTGCGCGTGCGCACCGGGTCGGCAATCACGTGGGTGCTCGCGGTGGTCAGCGGAGTGATATGACTGCCGAGCAGCCATGCCTCGCCATCCTTGAGCAGCACATAACTGTCGACCAGCTGCAGCTTGCTGGCACGCAGACTCTTTACTTCCCAGCCGGCCAGGACCAGACCAGCCTCGAAACGATGTTCGATGAAGTAATCGTGTCGCGCCTTTTTATTTTGCGCGATGGTCCCTGTGGGGTGTTTCTTTTGTTTAGCCATAGGGGCGGCATTATAGGGAGTTGCGAGCGTGTCGGCTACGGTCAACCTGCGTGCTTGAGCGTGTTGGATGAATCCCGGACAATACAGGCAATTCTTTGGTTTTTTTCTTTCGCGGATCGGGCTGTTCTTTCGCGATGTTTGCCTCCGCAGTGGAAATGACGCACACATGACGACGCATATTCAACGTTCGGCGCTGCTGCCTTATCCGGCACAGGCGCTCTATGACCTGGTCAACGACGTGGCGCGTTACCCGGAATTCCTGCCTTGGTGCTCAACGGCCGAGGTGCTGGAAAGCAGTGATGAGCACATGGTCGCCAGCGTTGGCGTGGCGAAAGGCGGCCTGAGCCAGCACTTTGTTACGCGAAATGTGCTGGTGCCGGGTAAATCCATTGAAATGAATCTGCAGGAAGGGCCGTTCACCCAGCTGCATGGGGTGTGGGTGTTCAAAGCGCTGACCGACAAGGCCTGCAAGATCAGCCTGGACCTGTCATTTGATTACGCTGGCCCGATTGTGCGAGCGACGTTGGGGCCCTTGTTCAACCAAGCCGCCAATACGTTGGTGGATGCCTTCTGCCAGCGAGCCAAGCAACTGCATGGTTGAGATTGAAGTGGTGTATGCGGCCGTGGATCGTCAGGTTTTGCTGGCGGTGACGGTGCCCGAGGGGACTGGCTTGCGGGCAGCGGCGCAGGCGTCGGGGATCGCAGCTCATTTTCCTGAGCTGAATCTGGCGGATTGTCCCTTGGGTATATTCGGCAAGGTGGTCGCGGACGCGGAGCTGCGGGTTGTGCAGGCGGGTGATCGTATCGAGATCTACCGCCCCTTGCTGGTCGACCCTAAAGAGGTGCGCCGACTGCGTGCCGCCAAGGCGGCCTTGGCCAAACAGCAGAACTCATGAGTTTGCCAACCGGCAAATAGCAAAAAGCCCGGCATGCCGGGCTTTTTGTTGGGCGCCGCAAACTTATTGCGGGCTGGTGTCCAGAGGCTGTGGCGTCGGGACTGGGACAGTCTGCACGCCATCGACGTCTTTCTGGATCTTGTCGAGCAGCGAGCCTGGCTTGGCTGGCACTTCGGACTTCGGTTTCTCCGCTTCCTGCGCTGGCGCAGTCACGTTGGTACCGTTGTCCTTGCCAAGCAAGGCTTCATCACGGCTCACGCCGGGCATGAAGTCGCCGGAAAGGCTCACAAGCTGGTCATTGCCATTGAAAATGACACTGACGCGTTCCTGCTGGCGTTCACCGCCACCAGGCTGGATGCTGTAGAGATAATCCCAGCGATCAGCATGGAAAGTGTCGGTCAGCAGGGGATTGCCCATGATAAACCGTACTTGCCGTCGGGTCATTCCCGGGCGTAACTGGTCTATCATGTCCTGCGTGACGACATTGCCCTGCTGGATGTCGATTTTGTAAACCCCGGGGAATGAACAACCGGCGAGTGCGAGCAGTCCCACAAAGGTGAAACTGGTTAGCAAGAGCTTGGTGTTTTGCATCGGTGGGCGACTTCCACTATCTTGGCTGGGACAACGTAAACGCCGATCATACCCGTATTAAGAGAAGCTGCGAAGCAGCATCCGCGAGAAAGCTAACCATGGTTGAAAATAGCGAACTACGCAAAGCCGGTCTTAAAGTGACTCTGCCACGAGTCAAGATTCTACAAATGCTCGATTCTGCTGAGCAGCGCCACATGAGTGCCGAGGATGTCTACAAGGCGCTGATGGAGTCTAACGAGGACGTTGGCCTGGCCACGGTTTACCGTGTGCTGACCCAGTTTGAAGCCGCAGGGCTGGTGGTTCGTCATAATTTCGACGGCGGTCATGCGGTGTTCGAATTGGCTGACGGTGGTCACCACGACCACATGGTTGACCTGGATACCAACGAGGTTATCGAGTTCACCAGTCCAGAAATCGAACGCCTCCAGCACAAAATTGCTGAGGAGCATGGGTTCGATTTGGTTGACCACAATCTTGTGTTGTACATCCGTAAGAAAAAGTAAAAAGCGATGCAGATTCGCTCTGCAGAACGATCGAAGGCGACCTTAGGGTCGCCTTCGTGCTTTTTATAGAGGGAAAACTGTCAGTTCAGGCCTTTGTCGCGACGACCATTTTTTTCGCGTGTGCCAGGGACTCCTTGGTCAAGTCGATGCCCCCGAGCATCCGCGCCACTTCTTCTACGCGCTCTGACTTGTTCAGCTTGGAAACGGCTGTGTGTGTCGCATCGCTGCCGCGTACCTTGTGTACAAATAGATGCTGATGCCCTTGGGCTGCCACTTGTGGCAAGTGGGTCACCGTCAGCACCTGCCCCCGATCTCCAAGGCGCCGCAACAGTTGGCCAACAATTTCTGCTGTAGGCCCGCCGATTCCCACATCCACTTCATCGAATACCAGCGTTGGTACTCGCGAGGTTTGCGCAGTAATCACCTGAATCGCCAGGCTGATCCGCGACAGCTCGCCGCCAGACGCCACTTTTGCCAGTGCCTTGAGTGGTTGCCCGGGGTTGGCGCTGACCAGCAGCTCAACCTGTTCCATGCCATGAGGTTGCAGTTCATTGCTGGCGTTGGCGCGTAACTCAATGGTGAAGCGCCCACCTGGCATGCCTAGGCGCTGAATCTCAAGTTCCACGGCGCTGGCTAGGCCGGTGGCTGCCTGCTGTCGCAGGTCGCTCAGTTCGCGTGCTTTTTCTTGATAGTGGCGTGCGAAGGAGGCGAGTTCATCGCCAAGTCGTTCGATGGACTCGTCATTTGCGTTCAGGGTTTCGATTTCATCCAGCAGTTTCTGCTGCAGGGTGGCCACTTCGGTCGGCTGGATTCTATGTTTGCGCGCCAGGGTATAAATAGTGTCCAGGCGTTCTTCTATTTCCTGCAGTCGCGCAGGGTCGGCATCGAAATGATCCAGGAAGCGATTCAACTCTCCCACGGCTTCTTCTACCTGGATCTGCGCACTGGTCAGCAGGGTGGTTGCTTCGCTCAGTGAGCCAGAGGCGCTGTTCACGCTGGACAGGCGATTGAGGCTGGCGGTCAGTGCATTAAGAACATTGCCGGAATCGCTTTCGCTGCATTGCTCGACGACTTGGCGGCAGATGCCCAGCAGGCTTTCGGCGTTGGTCAGGTTCTTGTGTTCCTGCTCAAGCTGTTCCAGCTCGGTCTCGCCCAGGCCAAGGCTTTCCAGTTCTTCAAGTTGATAGCTGAGTAGTTGATGGCGAGCGCGCTGTTCGTCACCGGAGTTGGAGAGGCGCTCCAGTTCCTGGCGGGTTTGGCGCCAGCGCTGTGAGGCCAGCTGTACTTGTCGGGCAAGGTCGGTGGCGCCGGCATACTCGTCGAGCAGGCGGCGGTGGGTGTCGGTTTTCAGTAGGGATTGATGCTCGTGCTGGCTGTGGATATCAATCAGCAGCTCGCCCAGGGCTTTCAAGTCGCCCAAGGGGCATGGCGTGCCGTTGATATAGCCGCGGGAGCGCCCTTCGGCGGTGATTACCCGGCGCAGGATGCAGGGACCATCGTTGTTAAGGTCGCGCTCGGCCAACCAGGCTTCGGCTTCGGGAATGTCTGCCAGATCAAAGGTGGCCAGGATATCGGCTTTGTCCGCGCCAGGACGCACGACGCCGCTGTCGGCGCGGTCACCCAGGGTAAGGCCCAAGGCGTCAAGCATGATCGACTTGCCGGCACCGGTCTCGCCTGTGATTACGCTCATCCCGCGATCCAGTTCAAGGTCCAGATGTTCAACGATGGCGTAGTTATGTACAGACAGGTGCACGAGCATGACGGGCGCTCCCAGGCTTTAGGTCTGGTTATTTATACAGTGTTTTATTCGGGGGTGACAATCCTGACGCTTAGCTCGATTTGCTTGATTGCCCGACTTTTTTAGCGCGATGTGGAATGGGCGCGAAGGAATTGACCCGCCTCACTCGAAAGACTTTTGGTAACCCTTGCGCTCTTGAACCTGGAAATTGTGGCCCCATATACCGGAACAGAAGCGCGAGTTGAGTTCGCGCATGATTTTGAAAGGAGAAAACTATGGCTGACGAACAGACGCAGGATACGCAAACTCCAAACGCCAATTCGGCTGCCGGTGATGAGCTGGCGACCCGTGTGCAAGTGCTCGAAGAGCAATTGGCTGCTGCGCAGGACCAGTCTTTGCGTGTTGCCGCCGATCTGCAGAACGTCCGCCGTCGTGCCGAGCAGGATGTAGAAAAAGCTCACAAGTTTGCGCTGGAAAAATTCGCCAACGATCTGCTGCCGATCATCGACAGCCTTGAGCGTGGCCTTGAATTGTCCAATCCGGACGACGAAAACATCCGTCCAATGCGCGAAGGGATCGAACTGACCCTGAAAATGTTCCAGGACACCCTGAAGCGTTATCAGTTGGAAGCTATCGACCCGCAAGGCGGCGAGCCTTTCAATGCTGAGCATCATCAGGCCATGGCCATGCAGGAAAGCCATGATCTTGAGCCGAACAGTGTATTGAAGGTGTTCCAGAAGGGTTATCAGTTGAACGGTCGCTTGCTGCGTCCGGCGATGGTGGTGGTGAGCAAGGCTCCTGCACCTGTTTCGCCTTCTATTGATGAGCAGGCTTGAAATTAGCCTTAGCGGCCCCATCTATAAGTCAAGCGTTTAAGTGCTACCGCAGTTAGCCACCACTGCTGCGGCAACCAAATTCAAGTTTCGGGAGAGTAAATCATGGGCAAAATTATCGGTATCGACCTGGGGACCACCAACTCCTGTGTCTCCGTGCTGGAAAACGGCGTTGCAAAAGTAATCGAAAACGCCGAAGGCGCACGTACCACTCCGTCGATCATTGCTTACGCCAACGACGGTGAAATCCTTGTTGGTCAGTCGGCCAAGCGTCAGGCTGTCACTAACCCGCATAACACCCTGTACGCGGTTAAGCGTCTGATCGGTCGTAAGTTCGACGAAGAAGTCGTGCAGAAAGACATCAAGATGGTCCCTTACAAAATCGCCAAGGCTGACAACGGTGACGCCTGG
Organism: Pseudomonas sp. PGPPP1; assembly: GCF_002255865.1. Taxonomy (NCBI): domain Bacteria; kingdom Pseudomonadati; phylum Pseudomonadota; class Gammaproteobacteria; order Pseudomonadales; family Pseudomonadaceae; genus Pseudomonas; species Pseudomonas sp. PGPPP1. The sequence continues at coordinate 222,220 of NZ_NKIG01000004.1, forward strand.
GTTGAAGTAAACGGCCAGAAAATGTCGCCGCCGCAAATCTCGGCTGAAATCTTGAAAAAGATGAAGAAAACCGCCGAAGACTACCTCGGTGAAGCAGTGACTGAAGCGGTCATCACCGTTCCGGCCTACTTCAACGACAGCCAGCGCCAGGCGACCAAAGACGCCGGCCGCATCGCGGGCCTGGACGTAAAACGTATCATCAACGAGCCAACCGCAGCCGCTCTGGCTTACGGTATGGACAAGGCCAAAGGCGACCACACTGTGATCGTTTATGACCTGGGTGGCGGTACTTTCGACGTCTCCGTTATCGAGATCGCTGAAGTTGACGGCGAGCACCAGTTTGAAGTGTTGGCCACCAACGGTGACACCTTCCTGGGTGGTGAAGACTTTGACATTCGTCTGATCGATTACCTCGTTGACGAATTCAAGAAAGAAAGCGGCATGAACCTTAAAGGTGACCCGCTGGCGATGCAGCGTCTGAAAGAAGCTGCTGAAAAGGCGAAGATCGAGCTGTCTTCTGCTCAGTCGACCGACGTGAACCTGCCGTACATCACTGCAGACGCTACCGGTCCTAAGCACTTGAACGTGAAGATCTCGCGCGCCAAGCTGGAAGCGCTGGTTGAAGACCTGGTTCAACGCACCATCGAACCTTGCCGCATCGCGCTGAAAGACTCCGGTATCGACGTGGGTGCTATCAACGACGTGATCCTGGTTGGCGGTCAGACCCGTATGCCACTGGTTCAGAAGTTGGTAACCGAGTTCTTCGGTAAAGAAGCACGTAAAGACGTGAACCCGGACGAAGCTGTTGCCATGGGTGCTGCTATCCAGGGCGCGGTACTGGCCGGTGACGTGAAAGACGTGCTGCTGCTGGACGTTAGCCCGCTGACCCTGGGTATCGAAACCATGGGTGGCGTGATGACTGCGCTGATCGAGAAAAACACCACGATTCCTACCAAGAAATCGCAAGTGTTCTCGACTGCCGACGACAACCAAGGCGCTGTGACCATTCACGTGCTGCAAGGTGAGCGTAAGCAGGCTGCTCAGAACAAGTCCCTGGGCAAGTTCGACCTGGCTGAGATTCCACCAGCACCACGTGGCGTGCCACAAATCGAAGTGACCTTCGACATCGACGCCAACGGCATTCTGCACGTTGGCGCGAAAGACAAGGCTACCGGCAAAGAGCAGAAAATCACGATCAAGGCCAACTCCGGTCTGTCTGATGAAGAAATTCAACAGATGATCCGTGATGCTGAAGCCAACGCTGATGCGGACGCCAAGTTTGCTGAGCTGGCCGGCGCGCGTAACCAGGGCGATGCACTGGTTCACTCGACACGTAAAATGGTCGCTGATGCTGGCGACAAAGTGACTGCCGAGGAGAAGACTGCAATCGAAGCTGCCGTGGTTGCCCTGGAAGCCGCTATCAAAGGCGACGACAAGGCTGCTATCGAAGCCAAGGTTGAGGAGCTGTCCAAGGTCTCCGCGCCGGTTGCTCAGAAAATGTACGCCGAACAAGGCCAGCCGGCTGAAGGTGCTGCGCAACACGCAGAGCCTGAAGCCAAGCACGATGATGTTGTCGATGCCGAGTTCGAAGAAGTCAAAGACCAGAAGTAAGTTGGTCGCCCGGTTGACCGCTATCAAGCGGTGACTGGTAGGATGTCGCCGCGCGGGAGCTTGCTCCCGCGTTGGCGTGTCTGGGGTATGCGAATTTTTACAGCATGCGACAGCTGTCGGGTGCTGGCGGTGTGATTGGGAAAGCTCCTGCTTCCTGAGCGATATATACCGCGTTTTTTGGCTGGGTCTCGGCTAAAAGTAGTAACGACCAGGATCGTTGAATTGACGTGAGTTGGGTCCGGGCCTGTATTGGGGCTCAACGAGTTTGGCAAGGCTCAGGAGGGTCTGGCTGAACGTCCTTAAGAGTGCAAAGACTTATGGCAAAGCGTGACTATTACGTAGTGTTGGGTGTGGAGCGCAGCTCCAGCGAGGCGGACCTGAAGAAGGCTTATCGCCGCCTGGCGATGAAGCACCACCCGGACCGTAATCCGGATAGCAAAGAATCCGAAGAGTTGTTCAAAGAGGCCAACGAGGCCTACGAATGCCTGTCTGATCCCAATAAGCGTGCGGCCTACGACCAGTATGGCCATGCTGGTGTCGACCCGAGCATGGGTGGCGGCGGTGCCGGTTTTGGTGGTCAGAACTTCTCCGATATCTTCGGTGATGTATTCAGCGACTTCTTCGGCGGTGGCCGTGGTGGTCAGCGTGGTGGTGCCCAGCGTGGCAGTGATCTGCGCTACACCCTGGAGCTGAACCTGGAAGAGGCCGTGCGCGGCACTAGCGTCAATATCCGTGTACCGACGCTGGTGAACTGCAAGCCGTGCGATGGTTCGGGTGCCAAGAAAGGTTCCTCGCCGATCACGTGCCCTACGTGCGGCGGTATCGGCCAGGTGCGTATGCAGCAGGGCTTCTTCTCGGTGCAGCAGACCTGCCCGCGTTGCCATGGCCAAGGCAAGATCATTTCCGATCCGTGCGACTCCTGCCACGGCGAAGGCCGCGTCGAAGAGTACAAGACTCTTTCGGTGAAAGTGCCAGCGGGTGTTGATACTGGCGACCGCATTCGTCTGTCGGGCGAAGGCGAGGCGGGTACGCAAGGTGGTCCTACCGGCGACTTGTACGTGGTGATCAATGTGCGTGAGCATTCGATCTTCCAGCGTGACGGCAAGCATCTGTTCTGCGAAGTGCCTATCAGCTTTGTCGATGCGGCCCTGGGTGGCGAGCTGGAGATTCCGACCCTTGATGGTCGGGTGAAGCTCAAGATTCCTGAGGGTACCCAGACCGGCAAGCAGTTCCGTATCCGTGGCAAAGGCGTTGCGCCGGTGCGCGGTGGTGGTGCTGGCGACCTGATGTGTCGTGTGGCGATAGAAACACCGGTCAACCTGAATCGCCGCCAGCGTGAGCTGCTTGAAGAATTCCGCAGCTCGTTGGAGGGTGATGACTCGCACTCGCCAAAGACCACGGGCTTTTTCGATGGCGTGAAGCGCTTTTTCGGCGACCTGTAAGGGATGAGTATGCGACGTATAGCCGTGATGGGCGCTGCAGGGCGCATGGGTAAAACCCTGGTTGAAGCAGTGCAGCAGCGCTCGCCGGCTTCCGGGCTGACGGCAGCAATTGTGCGCCCGGGCAGCACGCTGATCGGTGCAGATGCTGGTGAGCTGGCCTCGCTGGGGCGTATCGGCGTTTCGTTGTCTGGCAGCCTGGAGCAGGTCGCTGACGAGTTCGATGTGCTGATCGACTTCACCCTGCCGGACGTGATGCTGAAAAACCTGGCGTTTTGCCGCAAGGCAGGCAAGGCCATGGTGATTGGTACTACGGGTTTGACGGCTGAGCAGAAGCAAGTGCTGGTGGAGGCGGGCAAGGATATCCCTGTGGTGTTTGCTGCCAACTTCAGTGTCGGTGTGAACCTGTCGCTCAAGTTGCTGGATCTGGCTGCGCGCGTGTTAGGTGATGAGGCGGATATCGAAATCATCGAGACCCATCATCGTCACAAGATCGACGCGCCGTCGGGTACTGCGTTGCGCATGGGTGAGGCGATTGCCGATGCGTTGGGTCGCGATTTGTCGAAAGTGGCTGTGTATGGTCGCGAGGGTCATACCGGTGAGCGCGCACGTGACACCATTGGCTTTGCGACTGTTCGTGGTGGCGATGTGGTGGGTGATCACACCGTGCTGTTTGCCACTGAGGGTGAGCGCCTGGAAATCACGCACAAAGCGTCAAGTCGCATGACGTTTGCCAAGGGTGCGGTACGTGCTGCACTCTGGTTGGAAGGTCGCGAGCCTGGTCTGTATGACATGCGCGACGTGCTTGATCTGCACTAATCAGTAGCTAAATCGGGGTCTCAGGCTTATCCTAAGGCCCCGTTTTTACCCGCTAAGCGACGTCCTGTCGCATTCCCCTGCCTTTAAGGCTCATTAGCGGTGGACCAAAAAAGCCTTTTTCTGTAAGCTACAGCTTTAGTGTGTCCACTAAAAGCGCGCAGAATAATTCAGTGAACAAGCGGGGTGACGTGTCCATACGTCACTCCGCTTTTTTACAACCTGCGATCGCCCTTTCAGGCTTTATTTACGGGAGGTCTTCTTGACTAAGCCAGCCATACTCGCCCTTGCTGATGGCAGCATTTTTCGCGGCGAAGCCATTGGAGCCGACGGTCAAACCGTTGGAGAGGTGGTGTTTAACACCGCCATGACCGGCTATCAGGAAATCCTTACCGATCCTTCCTACGCCCAACAGATCGTTACCCTGACCTATCCGCACATCGGCAACACCGGTACTACACCGGAAGACGTCGAGTCTGATCGTGTCTGGTCGGCTGGCTTGGTCATTCGTGACCTGCCATTGGTTGCGAGCAACTGGCGTAACACGATGTCGCTGTCCGATTACCTGAAAGCCAACAACGTTGTGGCGATCGCCGGTATCGATACGCGCCGCCTGACACGCATCCTGCGTGAAAAAGGCTCGCAGAACGGCTGCATCATGGTTGGCGACGATATTTCCGAAGCGGCGGCTATCGCTGCAGCTCAGGGTTTCCCTGGCCTGAAAGGCATGGACCTGGCGAAAGTCGTCAGCGTCAAAGAGAAGTACGAGTGGCGCTCCACTGTCTGGGACTTGAAGACTGACAGCCACGCGACCATCGAAGCCGCTGACTTGCCGTACCACGTTGTGGCCTATGACTACGGCGTTAAGTACAACATCCTGCGCATGCTGGTTGAGCGCGGCTGCCGCGTTACTGTAGTTCCAGCGCAAACCCCGGCCAGCGACGTGCTGGCGCTGCAGCCGGATGGCGTGTTCTTGTCCAACGGCCCGGGTGACCCTGAGCCTTGCGACTACGCCATCCAGGCGATCAAGGAAGTGCTGGAAACCGAGATTCCGGTATTCGGCATCTGCCTCGGTCACCAGCTGCTGGCACTGGCCTCTGGTGCCAAGACCCTGAAAATGGGTCACGGTCACCATGGTGCCAACCACCCTGTGCAAGACCTGGACACCGGCGTTGTGATGATCACCAGCCAAAACCACGGTTTTGCGGTGGATGAAGCGACCTTGCCGAGCAACGTGCGCGCCATTCACAAGTCGCTGTTCGACGGTTCCCTGCAGGGTATCGAGCGCACCGACAAGAGCGCGTTCAGCTTCCAGGGCCACCCTGAAGCCAGCCCGGGCCCGAACGACGTAGCACCGCTGTTCGACCGTTTCATCAATGAGATGGCCAAGCGACGCTAACTGAGTGGCTTGCAGGCGGCCCCGAACCTCGGTGGCCCCTGCAGGCTCTTCAAAGATTGTTCAAGACGGCTTGCCGACTGACCTGCGGATTTGAGTGACAAACCCATGCCAAAACGTACAGACATAAAAAGCATCCTGATTCTCGGCGCTGGCCCGATCGTGATCGGCCAGGCCTGCGAATTCGACTACTCCGGCGCCCAGGCCTGTAAAGCCCTGCGCGAAGAGGGCTACCGCGTCATCCTGGTGAACTCTAACCCAGCCACCATCATGACCGACCCGGCGATGGCCGACGCCACCTACATCGAGCCGATCAAGTGGCAGACCGTTGCCAAGATCATCGAGAAAGAGCGTCCAGACGCACTGCTGCCAACCATGGGCGGCCAGACCGCTCTGAACTGCGCCCTGGACCTGGAGCGCGAAGGCGTCCTGGAAAAGTTCGGCGTAGAGATGATCGGTGCCAATGCCGACACCATCGACAAGGCTGAAGACCGTTCGCGTTTCGACAAGGCCATGAAGTCCATCGGCCTGGCGTGCCCGCGCTCCGGTATCGCCCACAGCATGGAAGAGGCCAACGCGGTCCTCGAGACCCTGGGTTTCCCGTGCATCATCCGTCCGTCCTTCACCATGGGCGGCACCGGTGGCGGTATCGCCTACAACCGTGAAGAGTTCGAAGAAATCTGCGCCCGTGGTCTGGACCTGTCGCCGACCAAAGAGCTGCTGATCGACGAATCCCTGATCGGTTGGAAAGAATATGAGATGGAGGTTGTCCGCGATAAGAAGGACAACTGCATCATCGTCTGCTCCATCGAAAACTTCGACCCGATGGGCGTGCACACCGGTGACTCGATCACCGTTGCGCCAGCACAGACCCTGACCGACAAGGAATACCAGATCCTGCGTAACGCCTCCCTGGCGGTACTGCGCGAGATCGGCGTGGAAACCGGCGGTTCCAACGTTCAGTTCGGCATCTGCCCGGACACCGGCCGTATGGTCGTGATCGAGATGAACCCGCGTGTATCCCGTTCGTCGGCCCTGGCTTCGAAAGCCACCGGCTTCCCGATCGCCAAGGTCGCTGCCAAGCTGGCTGTGGGTTACACCCTGGACGAGCTGTCGAACGATATCACCGGTGGCAAGACCCCGGCGTCCTTCGAGCCGTCCATCGACTACGTCGTCACCAAGCTGCCACGTTTTGCTTTCGAGAAATTCGCCAAGGCTGATGCACGCCTGACGACTCAAATGAAGTCGGTGGGTGAAGTGATGGCCATCGGCCGTACCTTCCAGGAGTCTCTGCAGAAAGCCCTGCGCGGCCTGGAAGTCGGTGTTTGCGGCCTGGACGAGAAACTCGACCTGAGCAACCCGGAAAGCATGAGCGTGCTCAAGCGTGAGCTGACCGTGCCGGGCGCCGAGCGTATCTGGTACGTGGCGGATGCCTTCCGTGCCGGCCTGAGTGTCGAAGACATCTTCGGCATGAACATGATCGACCCGTGGTTCCTCGTTCAGATCGAAGACCTGATCAAGGAAGAAGAGAAGGTCAAGACCTTGGGTCTGGCCAGCATCGACCGCGACATGATGTTCCGCCTCAAGCGCAAAGGTTTCTCCGACCAGCGTCTGGCCAAACTGCTGGGTGTGACCGAGAAGAACCTGCGTACTCATCGTCACAAGCTGGAGATCTTCCCGGTCTACAAGCGCGTTGACACCTGCGCTGCCGAGTTCTCCACCGACACCGCCTACCTGTACTCCACCTACGAGGAAGAGTGCGAAGCAGCGCCGTCGGGTCGCGACAAGATCATGATCCTGGGTGGCGGTCCTAACCGTATCGGCCAGGGTATCGAGTTCGACTATTGCTGCGTACACGCCGCCCTCGCCCTGCGCGAAGACGGGTACGAGACCATCATGGTCAACTGCAACCCGGAAACTGTTTCCACCGACTACGACACCTCCGATCGCTTGTACTTCGAGCCAGTGACCCTGGAAGACGTATTGGAAATCGTGCGCGTCGAGAAGCCAAAAGGCGTGATCGTCCAGTACGGCGGCCAAACCCCGCTGAAATTGGCTCGTGCTCTGGAAGCCGCCGGCGTACCGATCATCGGTACCAGCCCGGACGCTATCGACCGTGCCGAAGACCGTGAGCGTTTCCAGCAAATGGTTGAGCGCCTGAACCTGCGTCAGCCGCCAAACGCCACCGTGCGTAGCGAAGACGAAGCCATCCGTGCCGCCAGCAAGATCGGCTACCCGTTGGTAGTGCGTCCGTCCTACGTACTGGGCGGTCGTGCGATGGAAATCGTCTACGAAGAAGAAGAGCTCAAGCGCTACCTGCGTGATGCAGTGAAAGTGTCCAACGACAGCCCGGTGCTGCTGGACCACTTCCTCAACTGCGCCATTGAAATGGACGTGGATGCTGTTTGCGACGGTACCGACGTGGTGATCGGCGCGATCATGCAGCACATCGAACAGGCTGGCGTTCACTCCGGTGACTCCGCTTGCTCGCTGCCGCCTTACTCGCTGCCGGCACACATCCAGGACGAGATGCGTGAGCAGGTCAAGAAAATGGCCCTGGAGTTGGGGGTTGTCGGCCTGATGAACGTGCAGTTGGCGCTGCAGGGCGAAGACATCTACGTCATCGAAGTGAACCCACGTGCTTCGCGTACCGTGCCGTTTGTTTCCAAGTGCATCGGTGTCTCCCTGGCCATGATCGCTGCCCGCGTGATGGCCGGTAAGACCTTGAAAGAAATCGGCTTCACCAAGGAAATCATTCCGAACTTCTACAGCGTGAAAGAGGCGGTGTTCCCATTCGCCAAATTCCCTGGCGTGGACCCGATCCTGGGCCCAGAGATGAAGTCCACCGGTGAAGTCATGGGCGTGGGCGATACCTTTGGTGAAGCGTTCGCCAAGGCCCAGATGGGTGCAAGCGAAGTGCTGCCGACCGGCGGTACTGCGTTCATCAGCGTGCGCGATGACGACAAGCCGCTGGTTGCAGGCGTAGCCCGTGATCTGATCAACTTGGGCTTCGAAGTCGTGGCCACCGCCGGGACCGCCAAGCTGATCGAAGCTGCCGGCCTGAAAGTGCGTCGCGTGAACAAGGTGACGGAAGGCCGTCCGCACGTGGTCGACATGATCAAGAATGACGAAGTCACGCTGATCATCAACACCACCGAAGGTCGCCAGTCGATCGCGGATTCCTACTCCATTCGTCGTAACGCCTTGCAGCACAAGATTTACTGCACCACCACCATTGCTGCTGGCGAAGCCATCTGCGAAGCGCTCAAGTTCGGTCCGGAAAAGACCGTGCGTCGCTTGCAAGATCTACACGCAGGATTGAAGGCATGACCAAATACCCAATGACCGTCCAGGGCTTCAAGGCCCTGGAAGAGGAGCACGCCCATCTGACCAAGGTCGTCCGTCCGAAGCTGAGCCAGGACATCGGTACGGCCCGCGAGTTGGGTGACTTGAAGGAGAACGCTGAATACCACGCTGCTCGTGAGCAGCAGGGAATGGTCGAGGCGCGCATTCGTGATATCGAAGGCCGCCTGCAGAACTCGGTGGTCATCGACGTCACGACCATTCCGAAGACCGGCAAGGTGATTTTCGGCACTACCGTGGAAATCGCCAACGTCGAGACTGACGAAAGTGTGGTCTACCACATCGTTGGTGAGGACGAGGCTGACTTCAAACTCGGCAAGATCTCTGTTGGTTCGCCGCTCGCCCGCGCCTTGATTGCCAAGGAAGAGGGTGATGTTGTGGCCGTGAAAACGCCTGGTGGCGTGATCGAGTACGAGATTGTCGAAGTTCGTCACGTCTGAAAGGCGGCGCCCGCTACGTGCGGGCGCCATGCTTTGGCAGCTCTCCCAGATGCTTTGGGTGGGTGGCCTGTGGTTGCTGCACATTGGTGTTTTACCGGCGCTGGGCCTGATTGGCCTGGCACCGTTGCTGATCGATGAGATCGACGGATTACTGAGTGCGTTGCTGGTGGGTTTTGCGGCGGCGTGCGTGATGGTCCAGGCGTTGGTGCTGGTCAAGGCTGAAGGCTTGGGAAGTTTGTGGCGGGATATTCGCGGGCAACTGCTGTTGATGGCGCTGTATGCGTGTGCAATGTATTGCATTGTGCATGTCTGGCTGCCGGAAGCGTTGCGCTGGCAGTTATTCAGCTATCTTGTGCTAGGGTTCTCCGGCTTGGTGTTGGTTATGCAGCCAGCACCGGGATGGAGTGGCAGGGCGCGCGAAGCACGCCCGTGACCCTTTGAATCATTTGAAGCGATGAACGTTCGACAGTTGCTTGTTGACGCTGAAGTTCTTGCGATACAGCAGCGCCATCTTGCCGATGACCTGGACCAGGTCTGCTTTGCCAACCTTGCACAGTTCTGCAATGGCAGCCAGGCGTGCTTCGCGGTCGAGGATATTGACCTTGATCTTGATCAGTTCGTGATCGTTCAGTGCGCGTTCGAATTCGGCTAACACACCCTCAGTCAAACCGTTGTCTGCCACAATCAGAACTGGTTTCAGATGGTGGCCAATGGATTTGTACTGTTTCTTCTGCTCTTGAGTGAGCGGCATAATCTGACCCCTGCGTCTGATCTTGTAAAAAGCGGCGGCCAGTTTACCCGAGCGAGTCCGGGACCGCCCAGTTAATCACGACCCGTTTTATTTTTCGAGGTGGCCCGTGGCCCGTTCCAAAACTAGTCTTAAGTGGCTGCAAGAGCATTTCAACGATCCTTACGTCAAAAAGGCGCAGAAGGACGGTTACCGTTCCCGTGCCAGCTACAAATTGCTGGAGCTTCAGGACAAGGACAAATTGTTTCGCCCTGGCATGAGTGTGATTGACCTGGGCGCCGCCCCGGGTGGCTGGTCCCAAGTGGCCAGTCGTCTGATTGGTGGGCAAGGTCGTTTGATCGCCTCTGACATCCTTGAGATGGACAGCATCCCGGACGTGACCTTTGTGCACGGTGACTTTACCCAGGACGCCGTATTGGCAGAGATCCTGGAAGCTGTGGGAAATTCGCAGGTAGACCTTGTGATTTCCGACATGGCCCCCAATATGAGTGGATTACCGGCTGTTGATATGCCGCGAGCCATGTTCCTGTGCGAATTGGCATTGGATCTGGCGGGGCGGGTATTGCGTCCGGGTGGTGATTTCCTGGTCAAGGTCTTCCAGGGTGAAGGCTTCGACGAGTACCACAAGAACATCCGCAAGCTGTTCGACAAGGTGCAGATGCGCAAACCGGACTCTTCCCGGGACCGGTCTCGCGAGCAATATCTGTTGGCGCGGGGGTTCCGCGGCATCGAAGGCGCTGCCAGTGATGAGCGTCTTTGAAGGTTTGAAGGGAGTCGATAGGTTTTTTTATATCGCTTTCGTCACGAAGCTTTACGAATATTGTGTAGTCAAAGTTTCACAAAGGGTTACAGACGGCGCCTGCCAGAGTTGTAGGTAATGTAGTAAGTTAGGCCGGTGAATATCATGCGAAGCGCGCGCCAGTAGCGGAGCTTGCTTCAGAGGGTAGTTAATTGAACGATATGGCAAAGAATCTGATCCTGTGGTTGATCATCGCGGCTGTCCTGGTGACGGTGATGAACAACTTCTCCAGCCCTAACGAGCCGCAGACCCTCAACTATTCCGACTTCATCCAGCAAGTTAAGGATGGCAAGGTCGAGCGCGTAGCGGTTGATGGCTATGTGATCACCGGCAAACGCAACGATGGCGACAGCTTCAAGACCATTCGTCCGGCAATTCAGGACAATGGCCTGATCGGCGACCTGGTGGATAACCACGTGGTTGTCGAAGGCAAGCAACCCGAGCAGCAAAGCATCTGGACCCAGTTGTTGGTAGCCAGCTTCCCGATCCTGGTGATTATTGCCGTGTTCATGTTCTTCATGCGCCAGATGCAAGGCGGTGCGGGAGGCAAGGGTGGGCCGATGAGTTTCGGCAAGAGCAAGGCGCGCCTGCTTTCGGAAGATCAGGTGAAGACCACCTTGGCTGACGTCGCAGGCTGCGATGAAGCGAAGGAAGAAGTTGGCGAGTTGGTCGAATTCCTGCGCGATCCAGGCAAGTTCCAGCGCCTGGGTGGCCGCATTCCACGCGGCGTACTGATGGTCGGTCCTCCTGGTACCGGTAAAACCTTGCTGGCAAAGGCGATTGCTGGCGAAGCCAAAGTGCCGTTCTTCACCATTTCCGGCTCTGACTTCGTCGAGATGTTCGTCGGCGTGGGCGCCAGCCGTGTCCGCGACATGTTTGAGCAGGCCAAGAAGCACGCGCCATGCATCATCTTCATCGATGAAATCGACGCCGTTGGTCGCCATCGTGGCGCCGGCATGGGCGGCGGTCATGATGAGCGTGAGCAGACCCTCAACCAATTGCTGGTTGAGATGGACGGCTTCGAAATGAACGACGGTATCATCGTCATCGCTGCAACCAACCGTCCGGACGTATTGGACCCTGCGTTGCTGCGTCCAGGCCGTTTCGACCGCCAGGTCGTCGTTGGCCTGCCGGATATCCGTGGTCGTGAACAGATCCTGAAAGTACATATGCGCAAAGTACCAATGGGTGACGACGTGGCTCCTGCCGTGATCGCTCGTGGTACGCCAGGCTTCTCCGGTGCTGACCTGGCTAACCTGGTGAACGAGGCCTCGCTGTTTGCAGCCCGTACCGGCAAGCGCATCGTTGAAATGAAAGAGTTCGAATTGGCAAAAGACAAGATCATGATGGGCGCCGAGCGCAAGTCCATGGTCATGTCCGAGAAAGAAAAGCAGAACACCGCTTATCACGAAGCGGGTCATGCCATTGTTGGTCGTGTTGTGCCTGAGCATGACCCGGTCTACAAGGTTTCGATCATTCCTCGTGGTCGGGCGTTGGGTGTCACTATGTTCCTGCCTGAAGAGGATCGTTACAGCCTCTCCAAGCGTGCGTTGATCAGTCAGATTTGCTCGCTGTACGGTGGTCGGATTGCCGAGGAAATGACCCTGGGCTTTGACGGTGTGACCACCGGCGCTTCCAACGACATCATGCGTGCCAGCCAGATTGCGCGAAACATGGTGACCAAGTGGGGGTTGTCGGAAAAACTTGGCCCGTTGATGTATGCCGAGGAAGAAGGCGAAGTGTTCCTGGGTCGTGGCGGTGGTGGTCAAAGTGCTAGCTTCTCCGGTGAGACAGCCAAGCTGATCGACTCCGAAGTGCGCAGCATCATTGATCAGTGCTACGGCACGGCCAAGCAGATCCTGACCGACAATCGCGACAAGCTGGATGCGATGGCTGACGCGCTGATGAAGTACGAGACCATTGATGCCGATCAGATCGACGACATCATGGCAGGTCGCGCACCTCGCGAGCCTCGCGATTGGGAAGGCGGTTCGGGTACCTCTGGCACTCCACCAGTGGTTCAGAATGAACGCCCTGAAACCCCGATCGGCGGTCCGGCGGCTGACCACTAAGGTTTGAAATGACTTCTGTGTCGTCCTCAACCCGGTTGCCTTGCGGCAACCGGGTTCTTGATTTGGCCCATACGCATGTCATGGGTATTCTCAACGTAACCCCCGACTCCTTTTCCGATGGCGGCCGCTTCGCTCAGCTTGATGCTGCGCTGCGTCATGCCGAGGCTATGGTGCTGGCGGGCGCAACCTTGATTGATGTGGGTGGCGAGTCCACCCGGCCGGGTGCGCGCGTGGTTTCTCCTCTGGAGGAGCTTGAGCGGGTTGCCCCGATTGTCGAGCGCATTGCCCGTGAGTTGGATGTGATCATTTCGGTGGATACTTCGACGCCCTCAGTGATGCGCGAAACGGCGCGCCTGGGCGCGGGTTTGATCAACGATGTGCGCTCATTGCAGCGTGATGGTGCCCTGGACGCTGCTGCCGCTACAGGCTTGCCGGTTTGTCTGATGCATATGCTGGGGGAGCCCGGGAATATGCAGGACAGTCCGCACTACGACGATCTACTGGGTGATGTGAGCGGGTTCCTTGCCGAGCGAGTTGCTCAGTGTGCCCGGGTGGGAATTGCTCCCGAGAAAATCATTCTCGATCCTGGGTTTGGCTTCGCGAAGACATTGCAGCACAATTTGAGTCTGTTCAAACACATGGAATCCCTGCATGCCCTGGGTCGGCCGTTATTGGTCGGGGTTTCGCGCAAGAGCATGATAGGGCTGGCCTTGAATCGTCCGGTGGGTGAGCGGCTGTATGGTGGGCTCGCGCTTGCAGCGCTTGCGGTGACCAAGGGTGCGCGTATCTTGCGTGTACATGATGTTGCCGAGACCGTGGATGTGGTGCGCATGATCGCCGCCGTAGAATCAGCCCAATAAGAATGATGGAGCGCTTATGACTAAAAAATACTTTGGCACCGACGGAATCCGTGGTCGGGTCGGCGAATTTCCGATTACTCCTGATTTTATGCTCAAGCTGGGTTGGGCGGCAGGTATGGCGTTCCGTAGCATGGGCGCCTGCCGCATCCTGGTGGGGAAAGACACGCGCATTTCGGGTTATATGTTCGAGTCTGCATTGGAGGCTGGTCTGTCTGCTGCCGGTGCTGACGTGATGCTGTTGGGGCCGATGCCAACCCCAGCGATCGCTTACCTGACACGTACCTTTCACGCTGAGGCGGGCATTGTGATCAGTGCGTCGCACAATCCTCATGATGATAACGGTATCAAGTTCTTCTCGGGCCAAGGCACCAAGTTGCCTGACGAGATCGAACTGATGATCGAGGAATTGTTGGACGCGCCGATGACTGTCGTGGACTCCAGCAAGCTCGGCAAAGTGTCGCGCATCAACGATGCTTCGGGTCGGTACATCGAGTTCTGCAAGAGCAGCGTGCCGAGCAGCACCAGTTTTGCGGGCTTGAAGCTTGTAGTCGACTGCGCCCACGGCGCGACCTACAAGGTGGCGCCGAGCGTGTTCAAGGAGTTGGGCGCACAGGTGACGGTCTTGTCCGCCCAGCCAGATGGTTTGAACATCAACGAAAACTGCGGCTCGACCCATATGGAGCAATTGCAGGCGGCTGTGTTGGCCGAGCATGCTGATCTGGGTATCGCGTTCGATGGTGACGGCGACCGCGTGTTGATGGTTGACCAGACGGGCGCGATTGTCGACGGTGATGAGCTGCTGTTCATTATTGCTCGTGACATGCATGAGCGTAACAAGCTGCAGGGCGGTGTCGTCGGGACCCTGATGAGTAATCTGGGCTTGGAGCTCGCCCTGGCGGACTTGGGAATTCCCTTTGTACGGGCGAACGTGGGTGACCGCTATGTCATCGCAGAGCTGCTTGAGCGCAACTGGCTGGTGGGTGGTGAGAACTCCGGGCATGTAGTCTGCTTCCAGCACACCACTACCGGTGACGCGATTATTGCGGCGCTGCAGGTGCTGATGGCGCTTCGGACTCGCGGCGAGAGTTTGGCTCAGGCGCGCCAAGCGTTGCGCAAATGTCCTCAAGTGCTGCTCAACGTACGCTTCGCTGGCGGCGAAAACCCAATCGATCATCCTGCTGTCAAGGAAGCGTGCGAGCGCGTGACCCTTGCCATGGCTGGGCGTGGGCGAGTGCTATTGCGCAAGTCCGGCACAGAGCCTTTGGTGCGCGTCATGGTCGAAGGTGAAGACGAAGTGCAGGTTCGCGGCCATGCCGAAGACCTGGCAAAACTGGTAACTGAAATTTGCGCCTGAATTCGGCTTGCCAGTGATGATGTGGTTGGGTAACATCTGCGCCCACTTTGACCGACGAGGTACAGCATGCGTCGCACTATGGTAGCTGGTAACTGGAAGATGCACGGTACCCGCGC
>NZ_NKIG01000073.1:0-2226 GCF_002255865.1 Pseudomonas sp. PGPPP1
TTTGCGCCTGAATTCGGCTTGCCAGTGATGATGTGGTTGGGTAACATCTGCGCCCACTTTGACCGACGAGGTACAGCATGCGTCGCACTATGGTAGCTGGTAACTGGAAGATGCACGGTACCCGCGCCAGTGTCGCTGAGCTGATCAATGGCCTTCGTCACTTGGCCTTGCCTAGCGGTGTTGATATCGCGGTTTTCCCGC
This sequence comes from Pseudomonas sp. PGPPP1, assembly GCF_002255865.1. Taxonomy (NCBI): domain Bacteria; kingdom Pseudomonadati; phylum Pseudomonadota; class Gammaproteobacteria; order Pseudomonadales; family Pseudomonadaceae; genus Pseudomonas; species Pseudomonas sp. PGPPP1. The sequence continues at coordinate 202 of NZ_NKIG01000073.1, forward strand.
CTTGCTTGCATATCACCCAAGTGGTTGATGGCTTGAAAGGTAAGTCGATTCAGGTCGGCGCGCAGAATTCTGCGGTGGAAGCCATGCAAGGTGCGTTGACCGGTGAGGTTGCGCCGAGTCAGCTGCTTGATGCGGGTTGTTCCTATGTGCTTGTCGGGCACTCCGAGCGTCGTCAGATGATGGGCGAGCGTGATGGGGCACTCAATCGCAAGTTCGCAGCGGCACAGGCTTGCGGCTTGATTCCAGTGTTGTGCATAGGGGAGACCCTTGAGCAGCGTGAATCAGGCAAAACTCTAGAAGTTGTCTCGCGTCAGCTGGGCAGCATCATCGAGGAGCTGGGTGTTGGTGCGTTTGCAAAGGCAGTAATTGCTTACGAGCCGGTCTGGGCCATTGGCACTGGGCTGACTGCTACACCGCAACAGGCGCAGGATGTGCACGCAGCCATCCGCGCTCAGTTGGCGGCAGAGAATTCTGAAGTCGCACAAGGTGTGCGTCTTCTATACGGCGGCAGCGTGAAGGCGGCCAATGCGGTCGAACTGTTCGGCATGCCGGATATCGATGGGGGGCTCATTGGTGGAGCTTCCCTGAATGCAGATGAGTTCGGTGCGATTTGTCGCGCCGCGGGAAACTGAAAAAATGCTGGAAACAGTCGTAGTCGTTTTTCATCTGTTGGCTGCCCTGGGCGTAGTTGCCCTGGTTTTGTTGCAACAGGGTAAAGGTGCGGATGCTGGTGCGTCTTTCGGTGCAGGTGCTTCAAATACTGTGTTCGGAAGCCAAGGTTCCTCTACCTTTCTTAGTAAGTTTACTGCTATACTTGCCGCCGGTTTCTTCATAACCAGCTTGGGGTTAGGTTACTTTGCTAAAGAGAAGGCTCATGTGCTGACTCAAGTAGGTTTGCCAAACCCAGCAGTGTTGGAAGTACCAAAAGCAAAACCGGCTTCTGATGATGTCCCGGTGCTTCAAGAGCAAAAGTCGGCTACTCCAGCGACTGACGTACCTCCAGCTCAAGAGCAAAAGTAAGAAGGGTTTTAAACGCTGTATTGCCGAGGTGGTGGAATTGGTAGACACGCAACCTTGAGGTGGTTGTGCCCATAGGGTGTAGGGGTTCGAGTCCCCTTCTCGGTACCAATTATCAGGAGAGCCCGCTGTTGCGGGCTTTCTTGTAGGTGGAAGGTTACATTGACCCTGTAAGGGATCGGTCGTATACTTCCGCCCCAGCTTTGTCGCGGGGTGGAGCAGTCTGGTAGCTCGTCGGGCTCATAACCCGAAGGTCGTCGGTTCAAATCCGGCCCCCGCAACCAGTTTTAGCGGAGCCCCTTTTAAGGGGCTTTTTGTTAGCTGGACACTTTCAACGCCGCTGTTCGACGGCGTTTCAAGGATGGGCGTTTCGCCCATTTTTTTATTTTGCACAGCATGCACATACATGCACGAGGGGGTTCAGGTGTCGAGCAAGCTAGAAGAGTTGCAGGCCTTGCTGGCCCCGGTGGTCGTGGCCCTAGGCTATGAATGCTGGGGTATTGAGTTTTCGGCTCAAGGTCGCCACTCAATGTTGCGCGTTTATATCGATAAAGAGGGCGGTGTGCTGGTGGACGACTGTGCCATTGTCAGCCGCCAGATCAGCGGTGTCTTGGATGTTGAAGATCCGATCTCCGTTGAATACACCCTCGAAGTTTCCTCGCCAGGCATGGAACGCCCACTGTTCACTATTGATCAGTTTGCAAAATTTGCCGGTGAACAAGTGAAGATCAAGCTGCGATCTCCCTTTGAAGGGCGACGCAACTTTCAGGGCCTTCTGCGCGGTGTAGAAGAACAGGACGTCGTGGTGCAGGTAGAAGACCATGAATTCCTGTTGCCGATCGATATGATCGACAAGGCCAACATTATTCCCAGTTTTGACTGAGACGCGGATCCCGCGGATCCAATGGCTTGCGAAAGGCGAGGCGTACGATGAGCAAAGAAGTACTGCTGGTTGTTGAGTCGGTATCCAATGAAAAGGGCGTACCGGCAAACGTGATTTTTGAAGCG
>NZ_NKIG01000045.1:0-33631 GCF_002255865.1 Pseudomonas sp. PGPPP1
CTACCCGGTCCCAGCGCGGGCCACGCCTTGGGACCCTATTTGGTCTTGCTCCAAGTGGGGTTTACCTAGCCACGAACTGTTGCCAGTCGTGCGGTGCGCTCTTACCGCACCTTTTCACCCTTACCGGCACCGAAGTGCTTAGGCGGTTATTTTCTGTGGCACTTTCCGTAGGCTCACGCCTCCCAGGCATTACCTGGCACTTCGCCCTATGGAGCCCGGACTTTCCTCCCCCCCCTAATTTTCATAGAGGGCAGCGACTGTCCAATCGACTCTCCGCCGCGCAGGTTAACGGCACGGCGGACTTAGGACAAGTATTAAAAGTACAGTTTTGCCATCACGTTCAGACGGAATACAGGTTTGGCCCCGGAACTATTCGGCTTTCTGTTTATCCAGCGCAACTTGATACAACACATTCTTACGCACCCCAGTAATTTCCGCAGCCAGGGCCGCAGCGCGCTTAAGAGGCATCTCCTTGAGCAACAGATCCAGGATGCGCATCGCCTCGCTGCCCACCGCATCTTCACTTTCCGGCGCCGTCCAGCCCGCCACCAGCACCACACACTCGCCGCGCTGCTGATTGCTGTCGCCTTCGACAAAAGCGCGCAACGCTTCCAGAGGCAAGCCCTTGAGGGTCTCAAAGGTTTTGGTCAACTCACGCGCCAGTAGCGCCAGGCGCTCGCCACCGAAGACCAACTCCATGTCCTGCAGGCATTCAAGAATACGGTGCGGGGCTTCATAGAAGATCAGTGTGCGCGGCTCTTCCTTTAAAGCTTGAAGGCGCGCACGACGCCCTACGGCCTTGGCTGGCAGGAAGCCTTCGAAGATAAACCGGTCGGACGGCAGGCCAGCCGCCGATAAAGCCGCAATCAGCGCGCAGGCTCCCGGAACAGGCACTACATTGATACCAGCGGCACGCGCCTGGCGGACCAGGTGGTAACCGGGATCGGAAATCAGAGGGGTGCCGGCATCAGAGATCAACGCCACATCATCACCGGCCAACAGACGGACGATAAACCGGCTGCCCTCTTCACGCTCGTTGTGCTCGTGGCAGGCCGCCAGCGGAGTGCTGATGCCAAAATGCTGCATCAAGCGTTGGGAGTGTCGCGTGTCTTCGGCGGCGATCAATTTGACGTCGCGCAACACCTTCAACGCCCGGGCGCTGATGTCGTCCAGGTTGCCAATCGGCGTCGCCACGACAAAAAGCGAGCCTGCAGTGGAATTCAAAGGACCTGGAGCAGTCAAAACGCACACCTCGATGATTGGCAAAAGCCGCATTGTAACGCGTAGAAGCCTTGAAAATATGCCATCACGGCCGATGCCTTTTCAGCCACTGATCGCCAATTGCAACATTTGCACGACCTAAATCGACGGTTTCACGCCAGTAACATCGCGCCTGGGCCAGTGCTTGGGTACAATTCCACGCTAATTTGATCGGTATCAGGAACACTTACATGATCGCTTGCCTGCGGCTGCTCTCCGCCCTCTGCCTCGCTGCCTTGCTGGCCGCGTGCGCCAGCTCGCCCTCGTCCAGCCTTGGCGACCTTCCACGGACCCCAGACGCCAGTATCGAGCAACTGCTCGAACAGGCCACTACCGCCAAGACGCCAGAAAAGGCTGCACTGTTGCGCCTGAGTGCGGCAGACATGGCTTACAAGCAGAACAACCCAGGTCGCTCGTCGCAGATTCTTGCGCAAGTACCGTTGGATGCTCTCAAGCCAGCCGCCCAAGTATTTGCCAGCACCCTGGCCGCTGAACTGGCCATGGCACGCAACCAACCCAAGGCTGCATTGAGCGCCTTGAACCATCCGAGCCTGCAAAGCCTTAAAGACCTGCCGACTGACCAGCAGATCCGCACTGGCACCGTGCATGCCCGCGCTTATGAAGCGGATGGCCAGACCCTGGCAGCCGCCCGCGAGCGCGTCGCCATGGCCCCACTGCTCACCGGCGATGCTGCCAGCAGCAACCACGAAGCCATCTGGGCATTGATTGCCGCCCTGCCTGCCGAACAATTGCAAGCCAGCGGCAACCCGACGCTCGACGGCTGGATCAGCCTGGCCCAAGCGGTCAAGGGCGCCGGTACCCTGGAGCAACAACAGGCGGCCATCGATACCTGGCGCGCGCAGAACCCGGGCCATCCGGCGTCGGTGCAACTGCCATTGCCGCTGACCAAGCTCAAGGAACTGGCCAGCCAGCCGCTGAACAAGATTGCTGTGCTGTTGCCGCAGGACGGTCCGCTGGCTTCTGTCGGCAAGGCGCTGCGCGAAGGCTTCATGGCCGCTCACTACCAGGCTGAACAAGCCGGGCAGAAGCCGCCAGTCATCGAGTTCTATGACAGCTCGCGCCTCACCTCTCTCGACGATTTCTATGCCAAGGCTCAAGCGGCTGGCGTGCAACTGGTGGTCGGTCCGCTGGAGAAGCCGCTGGTCAAACAGCTTGCTGCTCGCCCACAGCTGCCAATCACTACGCTGGCGCTGAACTACAGCGAAACCGACCGAAACCCACCTCAGCTGTTCCAATTCGGCCTGGCCGCCGAAGACGAGGCCCGCGAAGTGTCCCGTCGCGCGCGTGCCGACGGCCTGCACCGCGCTGCCGCGATGGTGCCGCGTGGCGAATGGGGTGAGCGTGTCTACAAGGCCTTCCGCCAGGACTGGGAAGCCAATGGCGGTACTGTTGTCGGCGTCGAGTACGTCGACCAGCCGGTTGCCTTGGCCCAGCAAATTGCCGACCTGTTCCAACTGCGTAAAAGCGAAGGTCGCGCCAAGAGCCTGCAAAGCACCGTCGGTACCGATGTAGCCGCACAGCCGTCGCGTCGCCAGGACATCGAGTTCATCTTCCTGGCCGTTACCCCGCAACTGGCCCAGCAGATCAAGCCGACCCTGAACTTCCAATACGCGGGCGATGTGCCGGTTTACGCAACATCCCACGTGTTCAGTGCCAGCGGTGACAAGAACCAGTACCTGGACATGACCAACGTGATGTTCTGCGAAACCCCTTGGCTGCTCAACACCACCGACCCGTTGCGCAACCAGGTTGCCGCGCAATGGCCGCAAGCCAACGGCAGCCTCGGCCGCCTATATGCGATGGGCGTCGACGCCTACCGCCTGGCGCCACGCCTGGGCCAGCTCAAGGCACTGCCGGATACCCGTGTTGACGGCCTGTCGGGCAGCCTGGGCATCAGCGCCAACCAGCGCGTTGATCGCCAGATGCCATGGGCCAAGTTCGTTGGCGGCGATATCCAGCGCCTGCCAGACACTCCGCGCTGATGCCCGAGCGGTCCAGCGCGCAAAGCGGCAAGGAAGCCGAACTTCAAGCGCTGAAACACTTGCAACAACAGGGTCTGCGCCTTCTGGCGCAGAACTGGTTGTGTAAACGCGGCGAGCTTGATCTGGTCATGCTTGACGGCGATACAGTAGTATTCGTCGAAGTCCGCTACAGAAAACACGCACAATGGGGTGGCGCGCTCGCCAGTATCGACGGGCGCAAGCGTCAGAAACTGATACTCGCCGCGCAGTTTTTCCTGCAAAAAGAGCATCGCTGGGCCGACGCCCCCTGCCGTTTCGATGTGGTTGCCATAGAAAGCACACCGTCTGGTCAAGCTGATCTGAACTGGCTCAAAAATGCCTTCGACAGCTGATTCGCCGGACATCTTCACCACACATTTTTGCTCTTTGCTTTGCGGGCTGCACATTCCTGTGCCAATCAGCCGCGCTACTTAAGGTCACACAGATGGACATGCAATCCCGAATTCGCCAGCTTTTCCAGGCCAGCATCGACACCAAGCAACAGGCGATGGACGTACTTGCACCGCACATCGAGCAAGCCAGTCAGGTCATGGTCAACGCCCTGCTCAACGAGGGCAAAATGCTTTCGTGCGGCAACGGCGGTTCGGCTGGTGATGCCCAGCATTTCTCGTCCGAGTTGCTCAACCGCTTCGAGCGTGAGCGCCCGAGCCTTCCGGCCATTGCCTTGACCACCGATTCGTCGACGATCACCTCGATCGCCAACGACTACAGCTACAACGAAATCTTCTCCAAGCAGATCCGCGCCCTGGGCCAACCCGGCGATGTACTGCTGGCGATTTCCACCAGCGGCAACTCGGCGAATATTATTCAAGCGATCCAAGCCGCACATGATCGCGAAATGATTGTCGTAGCATTGACCGGGCGCGATGGCGGCGGAATGGCCTCGCTGCTGTTGCCCGAAGACGTGGAAATTCGCGTTCCGGCCAATGTCACCGCACGTATCCAGGAAGTCCACCTGCTGGCGATCCACTGCCTGTGCGATCTGATCGACAGCCAACTGTTTGGGAGTGAAGAATGACCGTTAACCGCCTCAGCCTTTTGGCCATCACCCTGTGCCTCGCTATCAGCGGCTGCAGCACGGCAATCACTGCTACACGTGACACGCCAATCCAGGACGATAAAGGCACCCGCACCTTCGGCAGCAAGATCGATGACTCGCTGATCGAAACCAAGGTGGAAGTCAACGTCGCCAAGGCTGCGACCGACCTGGGCAACGGTGCTTCGCGCATCGTCGTCACCAGCTTCAACGGCGTGGTCCTGCTGGCCGGCCAGACACCGCGTGCCGACCTCAAGGCCCAGGCCGAGCAAGCCGCCTCAGCCGTGCAACGGGTTAAAAAGGTGCACAATGAATTGCAGGTGATGGACCCGATCACCTTGCTGGCGATCAGCAACGACGCGCTGCTGACCACCAAGATCAAGGCCCAGATGCTCACCGATAACGCCATCCCTGGCTCGCGCATCAAGGTCGTCACCGACAACGGCATCGTCTACCTGATGGGCCTCCTGACCCAGGCAGAAGCCACCCGCGCAGCCAACCTGGTGCAAGGTGTTTCTGGCGTGCAGAAGATCGTGAAGGTGTTCGAATACATCGATTGATGTAAACGCCGCCCACCAAAAAGGGCGCCGTGCATTGACTGCACGGCGCCCTTTTTTTGTGGCTGACGCTTATTGGTATTGCGAGTACGGATTGCCCTGGAACTGGTTGTTCTGTTGCGGCGCCTGCGCACCTGGCTGGCCGTACTGCTGGCCAGGGATCGGGCCGAGGTTCACTTCGACACGACGGTTTTGGGCACGGCCGTTGACGTCGGCGTTGCTGGCAATCGGGTTATCCGGGCCGGCACCGCGAGCCGTCAGGTTGGCCGGGCTCACACCCTGGGAAGTCAGGTAATTGGCCACGCTCTGCGCACGACGCTGGGACAGGTCCATGTTCAGTTGGCGACTGCCAGTGCTGTCGGTATAACCGACGATCTGGATGGTGTTCTGGTTGAACTGCTTGAGGGAGTTGGCCAGGTTGTTCAGCGGCTGGTAGAAGCTGCTGGAGATCGCGTCCGAGTTGGTGGCGAAGGTAATGTTACCCGGCATGATCAACTTGATCTGGTCACCCTGACGCTGCACTTCAACACCGGTATTGGCCATGCTTTCGCGCAGTTTCTTTTCTTGCTGGTCGGCGTAGTAGCCGTAGCCGGCTGCACCAGCACCTGCAACAACGGCACCAATCAGTGCGCCCTTGCCACGGTTGTTATGGTCGATGGCAGCACCTGCCAGTGCACCGGCCAGGGCACCCAGGCCACCATACTTGGCGGTCTTGCTCATGCCGCCGGAATCATTACTCGCCTGCCCCTGGCTGCTGCCGTCATAAGGATTAGGAGAGGCGCAGCCAGACAACAAGGCTACGACGGTAGCAACAACAAGCAGACGACGCGGAGTGAACATGAAGGAAGCTCCTACTTTTGCATTCTGTGATGCAGAGGACATTGGCAATGGACCTGTGCCGAGCTTGGAACACGATAAACGGCAAAAATTCCGTGTGCGACAGGCATCGGCTCTACGACAGGTGAGCACACTAAAACCCTAGCAGACACATCCTGAACGGGAAATGTCATTTTCTCTGTAAGCATCGTCGGACTGTCACCACTGGGTATCCAGAAAAATACCGGGCCTGCACTTAAGCCCTGACAAATGGGTTCTCGCGCATTTCGTCCCCCAAGCGCGTGTCAGGTCCATGACCCGTTACTACAGTGGCACCTTCATCCAACGTGTACAGCCGCTGCTTGATCGAACGCACAATGGTCGCCTGGTCCCCGCCCCACAAGTCGGTGCGCCCCACACCGCGCCGGAACAACGTATCTCCGGCAATGAGCAGCTTGGCATCGGCGAACCAGAAACTCATCGAACCCGGCGTATGCCCCGGGGTGTGCAGTGCCACTCCGCACCCACAGGCGAGCTCTTCATCATCCTCAAGCCAGCGATCCGGCGAAGGCACTGGTGTGTAGGGCACGCGAAACATCTGGCATTGCATTTCCAGGTTATCCCAGAGGAATTGATCCTCCTTGTGCAGGTGCAACGTGGCACCGGTTTTCTCCTTCAACTGGCCGGATGCCAGGAAGTGATCAAGGTGGGCATGGGTGTGGATGATGCTGACCACCTTGAGGCCCAAGGCGTCGAGGCGCGCCAGGATCAGTTCGTGATTGCCACCAGGGTCGACCACGATGGCTTTCTTGGTGATCGGATCGCCGATGATGGTGCAGTTGCACTGCAACGGGCCGACGGGAAAGGTTTCGCGGATGAGTGTCGGCTTGGCGGTTTCCATGAAGGGTCCTCTTGCGCAAATGAAATGTCGCGTGCGGGCGAACATCGCCGCCTCCATTGCACTATTAAAACAGACTGGGGCCGCTTCGCTGCCCACTGCGAGAGCGTTCGCTCACTGCGGATTGCCACTCCTCAACCAATCAACCGCAATTCCTGCGCCCGCGCTACCGCCTGCGTTCTGCGCTCCACCCCAAGTTTGCTGTTGATATGGCTGGCATGGGTCTTGACGGTGTGCAGGGAGATGAATAACCGATTGCTGATTTCCTGGTTGGAACAACCCTGGGCAATCAGCTGCAGCACCGCCAGCTCGCGGGCGCTCAAGGTTTCGTGAGTGGGCGCAGCCTCGGTCACCATGACCGTCGGCAACAGCGCCAACAGGCTCTGGTTCAGCAGGCCGTGAGGGTCTTTGCCGAGCTGTTCACGCATCCAACCGGGGTAGTTTTCCAGTAGCCGCTGGAAGGGTTGCAGGGCACCGCCCGCCCCCGCCTCCAGCGCCTGTGCCACGACCGCACGCGCCTTGGCCTCATGGCTACTTTCCAGCAGTAGGTGCGCCTGCTGGGTAAGGGCCATGAGCGCGATCATCTGGCGCCCGTCTGCATAGGCCTGCTGCGCCAGCACTTCAAGGCGCTGCAGCGCTGCATCGGTCTGATGCCGCGTGGCGTCCAGCGCGGCCTGCTGCAAGCCGATATGTTGTGGCAGATGAGGATGAAATTCCGGCGCCGCTGCGGCCTGTTCGCCGTTGTAGGTTTGACCCAGGCGAGTTAGCCAGGCATCGGCCAGGTCGGTACGCCCCTGGGCCAGCCACAGCTCGCACTTGATCAGGGTAATCATCGCCAGGTAGTAGATCGGCGGCACGTCCCAGATATGCATCAAGCGTTCGGCCTCCGCCAGCTCGGCGAAGGCCTTGGGAAAGTCATTGCGCCGCCCTTCGAAGTTGGCGATCACGCAATGTCCGATCAGCACACTGATATCTCGGCAGGCGCGGGCTTCCGCCAGGCCAGCACGCAACCGGACGATCCCGGCTTCAGGCTGGCAGCGCGCCAATAACAGGTAACCTTCGTAAAGCGACAGCCGGGCACGTACCGCGTACAGCCGTTGCGGCGCCAGGCCGTGCAAGCGTTGCAGGCCCTGGCGCACTTCGTCCAGGGAGCGCAGGATTTCGCCGCGCGCTTGCAGTACCCGCGCGCGGTCGTAATGGGCCAATGCTTCAAACAGTGGATTGCCGACGCGCTGTGCCAGCTCCAGGGATTCCCGATTCAAGCCGCGGGCACGCCAAAGATCGGCATCGACGATGGCCAGGTTGGAGAGCGTCGACAGGCACATCAAGCGCTGGCCATAGCGCCGTTGCGGCAGGCTTTCCAGAGCTTCGGTGCAATAGCGCTGGGTCAGCTCGCGGTCACCTCGGCCTCGGGCGATGATCCCACTGAGCGCCAGCCATTGGGCCAGCATCGATTTCTGCGCGGTAGCCGACGGCGCAGGCAAGAAGCGGCTCAGGTAGCTGGATAATTCCTCTGCAGCATCCAACTGGCAGGCCAGGCCCAGGGCCCAACTGTAGAGCACGATCAAACGCGGCGTGCTGATCAGCAGGCTGTCGGGCAAGTCCATTTTCCATCGCAGCAGCATGCCGACATTCTGCTCGGCCAGCAGTTGCTCCTCGGACAGGTTCTGCACCAGGTTGGCCGCCACATCCAGATGACCTGCACGCAATGCCTGCTCTACCGCCTCATCAATCAAGCCCTGGGCGTTGAACCAGCGACATGCACGCAGGTGCAGGCTGGCAGCCGGCAACACGTTGCTGCTGGCACGACGGGTGCGCAGCAAGTCGGAAAACAAATGGTGATAACGGTACCAATGGCCCTGCTCATCCAGCGGCACCAGGAACACTTGGTGGGCTTGCAGGTATCGCAAGATCTCAGCGCTGTCATGGGCTTCACGCACGGCGTCGCAGAGTTCGCTGCAAAAACGGTCCTGCGGCGCGGTGTCGTAGAGAAACGCCTGCACTTCGGCCGGCAGGCAGTCGATGACCTCTTCCAGCAGGTAATCGCGAATCAGCCCTTCCCCACCATGCAGGCTCTGCGGCAAGGCGCCTTCGTTGCCGGCTTCGGAAGCCGCCAGCAACCAGAAGCGCAGGCCGGCGACCCAGCCTTCGCTGCGCCGGATCAGATTGTCGAGGGCCTCACCGCGCAGCGAGTTGCTATGGCGATCCAGCACCGCCATGGATTCGTCATGGGTCAGGCGCAGGTCTTGCTCATGCAGCTCCAGCAGATGCCGCGACAGACGCAGCCGCGCCAGATGCCAGTCCGGGCGCTGGCGGCTGGTCACCAAGACCACCAAGCCATCGGGCAAATGGTTGAGAAAGAACTGCAGGCAACGGTCCAGCACCGGGCCTTGGGCCAGATGGTAGTCATCCAGCACCAACAGCAGCGGCGCGCGAGTAGACAAGTGCACGGTCAGTTCATCGAGCAGGCCATCAAGCCACTCTTCAAACGCGAAAGGTTGGTGGCGCTGGCGCATTTTCAGCAGGCCCAGGGATTGGGCGCCGAGTTGTGGAAAGAACTGTTGCAGGCCGTCGAGCAGGCGCTCAAGGAAGCGGCCTGGATCACTGTCCCGTGAGCTCAGGCCCAGCCACAGACTTTGCCAATGAGCCGGCAGGCCCTGGCAGAACTCGACTGCCAACGAACTCTTGCCGAACCCCGCCGGCGCGCTGACCAGCAACAATCGCCCGTCCAACCCGGCACTCAGCCGTTCGCACAGCCGCGGTCGCAGCACGTAGCCGTCAGGCAGCGGTGGCCTGTAAAAGCGACCTTCCAGGGTCGGAATGACCGCACTGGCAGGCCCTTGGATTCGGGACAGATCAGTCATCGCCGGGCTCTTGTAGAAGGCTGTTGTCGGCATTGCAGATGTCCGCAGACTAGCGGTAAAAGCGGCGGGTTTGTAGATCTTTGCAACATTTGCCTGAAAAAGAACTGCGACAAAAAATGTGGGAGGGGGTTTGCCCAGAGACAACCGCATTCTTGTAGTGAGCGGGCTTGTCCCACGCTGGGTGGCGAAGCCGCCCTAATAAGAACGCCGCATTCTGTCAGACAGGACGCGGCGTCTTGTTTGGGGCGGCTTCGCCACCCAGCGCGGGACAAGCCCGCTCACTACAAAGAACTACGGTTTAGCGAACGCCATCCTGGCGCAACGCAGCCGGGGTGAAATCGCTGGTGGTGGCGGTGAAGCCGAAGTCATAGGCCTGCTTCTCTTCGTTCTTCATGCCCAGCGCCAGGTAGCGGCCGGACTGCAGGTCGTAGAGGGTTTCGAGGGCGTACCACGGCACTTGCTTGTCGTAGTAGTTCTCGGCATGCGCTTCGGCGACACGCCACAGCTGGCCACGACCATCGTAGTGGTCGATGACCGCTGCCTGCCAGGTGTCTTCGTCGATGAAGAAGTCACGCTTGGCATAGATGTGGCGCTGGCCTTCCTTCAAGGTGGCGACCACGTGCCAGACGCGGCGCAGCTCGTAGCGCGCCAGGTCCTGGTTGATGTGGCCGGCCTTGATGATGTCGGTGTACTTGAGCGTCGGGCTGTCGATCTTGTAGCTGTTGGAGGCGATGTAGATTTCTTTCTTGCCTTCCAGCTTCCAGTCGTAGCGGTCCGGCGCACCGTTGTACATGTCGAGGTTGTCGGAAGTACGCAGGCCGTCGGCAGCGGTACCTGGGCCGTCATACGACACTTGCGGTGCGCGGCGCACACGGCGCTGGCCGGCGTTGTAGACCCACGCCGAACGTGGCTCCTTCACCTGGTCCAGGGTTTCGTGCACCAACAGCACACCACCGGCCAGACGCGCCGGCGCGGTCACTTGCTGCTTGAAGTAGAACAGCACGTTGCCCGGATTTTTCGGGTCGTAGTCCTTCATCTTGTCGCGGAATACGAACTGGTCCTTGAAGTACACCAGGCTGAACGAGCCGTTGGTTTGCGGCGTGGCCTGGGTTACCAGGCGCGTCACGCTGCCACCGCGATAACGGGTGATGTGGTTCCAGATCACTTCCACGCCGCTTTTCGGGATCGGGAACGGCACTGCGGTTTCAAAGTTCTCCAGGCCGTTGCCGCCGGACACCAGGTTGGTGTTGGTGGCGTTCTTCTTGATGGAAGCGAACACGTCAGCCGGCACTGTGGCGCCGCGATGGGTCGCGTAGACCGGCATCTTGAAGGTGTCCGGGTAACGCTTGAACATCGCGTATTGCCCCGGCGCCAACTTGTCCTTGTACTGCTCGACGTTCGCCGCAGTGATAGTGAATTGCGGTTGCTCACTGGCGTAAGGGTTGGCCAGGAAACCACGGGCGTCGACGGCGCCGGCGTTGGTAGGCAATGGCGACCATTTAGGAATGGTGCCCGCTGCGTTGCCGGCCATTTCGGCACCCATCGGCGTCAGCGTCGTACCCAGCTTGGCGGCTTCATCCGCCGACACTGCCGCCATGACGTTGCTCGCCAGGATCGACAGCCCAAGCACACCCACGTGCAACAGACTTTTGGTTATTTTCATGTTCTGGTTCTTCCTAGAAATACATTCGCTTAGAAGTTGGCGCCGACACTGAGAGCGATGAAATCGCGGTCATCCACGGTGGAATACTTGCCGCCGAAGAAGTTGGTGTAGGCCAAGCTCGCGGTGTAGGTATTCTGGTATTCGGCATCCAGCCCAAGGCTTACGGCTTTACGGCCTTCTTCAAAGTTGCCGCCAGGGCCTGGGGAGTAACCACTGACGTCGTGGGACCACGCCACGTTAGGCTTGAGGTTCACACCCGCAAACACATCTGGATATTCCCAGATGGCACGGCCACGGTAGCCCCAGGAATTAGCGGTGGTGAAGCCGTCGTTGTTGCAGTTAGTGGTCAGGTTACTGCGGTCGGTACCAGGACCTGCACCGTTGAACGTACCGGTATTAAGGGCGGTACACATAGGGCCTCGACCTGGGCCGAATACCGGGTCACGTCCGTAACGGGCTTTGTCACTGCTTTCCAGGCCGCCGACGTGGGTCAGGCCCACCTCGCCCACCAATGTCAGACGGCTGGCGCCCATCACCTGATCAAAGAAGTGCGTGAAAGTCGTCTGGATCTGGGTGATTTCCTTACGGTTATACCCATGTAGGTCCTGGCCCTCGACACCTTTGAGCGGCGAGGCGTTGGCGTAAGCCGCAAGAGGCGTTACGCCTGCATAGAGGATGTCGGTGGTATTCAACTGCACCGGCGCATTGGGGCGATAGCTGATTTCACCGCTCCACGCAGTACCGGTAGGAAGCGTCGTGGAGAAACTCAAACCGTAAAGGCGAATATCTTCCGGGTACTCGATGAAGTACTTGGAATTACCCGCCACGGCGAGCGGCTGCAAAGTTGCCGGCAAGCTCGTACGAGCAGCAGCGTAAACCGAGGGCGGAGCGCCAGTCGCACTGAAGATCGGTGCACGGCTGTGGTAGTTCATGAAGTAGGCGCCGAACTCTGTGTCCAGCGGTTCATAGTTGTAGTGGAACGCTACGCCGAACTGGCCGCCGTCACGCGCTTCACGATCCTTGCTGCGCTGGACGAGCACACCTTCTTCGTTAATGTTGACCCCGAACCGGTTCAGGGTAGGTATCGCGCCCGCTGCAGCCATCACTGAGCGCTTGCTAAGTAACCGGAGGTTGTCATCGCAGCCTTTGGAAATCACGTCAGCCTGCGAAAAGAACGTCCCGCAGTTATCAGTAACGGTCTGCTGCCAGTCCAACTGATAGAACGCTTCCGCCGACAGGTTATCGGTCAGCGTCTGCGACACGTAGAACATGTTGACGGGAATCAAGCCCTCCTTGATTTCAGCCCCTGGACGACGGAACGCTGCCACATCGATAGGGTTGATCGAGTTGATGCCACCGCCAATAAAGGTACTTTCACCCCAGCTCACAACTTGCTTGCCAAAACGCACGGAACCCGGCTCATCGGCAATGGAGTAGTTGTGGTAGATGAATGCGTCGAGAATTTGCCCACCAGACGACCTTGCGCCCTCTTGGCGACCCTTGTCGCTGATGTCCTTGAACTCACGGCTTTCATCCTTGAGCTCAAAGTCATACCAGTACTTGCCCCGCACAAACACACCGGTATCGCCGTATTTCAGTTCCAGGTCATGAATGCCCTTGAAGATCTTCGAGAAGGTTTCCCCACGCTTGAAGTTCAAGTGACCGTCATCAGAGGTCTGGGACAAGCCCTTGCCGCCGTTGTTGACACCGATCAGGTCACGGTTGGGCTTGGCTGTCGACCAACTGGCACCTACGGAAAGAGAAGAGTCGAAGCTACCTTCGATTTCACCGATGTTGAAACTGACGCCGAATGCGGGCCCGGCGAGCGTAGAGGCGAGACTGACGGCCAGGGGCAATCTTGCCCGGCGCCAGAACTGGTTTACTGAGGTCATCGACGCTACTCCATGTGCATTATTGTTATGGCAGAGAGTTCTTTCTTGTGGATGCATGTAACGGCCGGAATACAACGATTCCAATGCCGCTCGGCAACCGAGCCCCCATGGCCCGAAGCGGAACATCCTTGAAAAACTCTGGAAGGGACTATAGCCAGCAGGGGGTAGTGCTTGATCCCTCTAAAGTGTGATTTGCATCACCGACCCGTCTGCTTCAACCCTTTCGCCACACCGACGAAGGCCGGCGCGGCAAGGATGGCTGAAAATCGGCAAATCACAAGTGAAGGCGCAAGATAGAGCATTGCCGCGCCCGAACGGGCGCGGCGAAGGGCTTCAGAGGGTGGAGAGGAACGTGCTGTTATTGGCCTGCCATTCGATGATGTCGATACGGATACGTTTTTTGTCGAGTTTGCCGACACTGGTCTTGGGAATTTCCGTAACAACCGCGATCTGGCTCGGAATCGCCCACTTGCTCAAGTGCCCCAGTTCCACGAAGGGCTTGAGGTGTTCCTTGAGCTCACGAGCCCCTATCACATGGCCATCACGCACCACCAACAGCGCGAACGGGCGCTCGCCCCACTGCGGATCGGCAATGCCCACCACCGCTACTTCGCGTACCGCAGGGTGACGGCTGACCAGGTCTTCGAGGGCCAGGGACGAGATCCATTCACCGCCGGTCTTGATCACGTCCTTGATGCGGTCGCGAATGTCGATCACGCCAAACGCATCCAGCGTGGCCACATCGCCGGTGTGCATCCAGCCGCCGGCCCACAGTTCGGCGCCCTTCTCGGGCTCTCTGTAATAGCCTTCGGTTAGCCAAGGTGCGCGTAAGACCAACTCGCCCTGGGACTCGCCATCGGCAGGCAGGAAGTTGCCATCGCCATCGACAATCGCAGCCTCCACCAACGGCCCTGGCACGCCGGCCTTGATGCGATAAGTGGTGCGCTCACCCTCGGTGCCAGCCATCAACTCTTCGTTGAGGTGCGCACAGGACACCAGCGGCCCGGTTTCGGACATGCCGTACGCCGCCGTCAACTGGATACCCCGGGCCTTGGACGCTTCGTACAGCGTGCGGTTGAGCGCGCTGCCGCCGATGACGATTTTCCAACCGCCAAAATCCACGCCCTGAGCGGCCTTGGCATTGAGCACCATCTGCAGGATGGTTGGCACGCAGTGCGAGAAGGTGACCTTTTCCTTGCGCCACAACTCCACCAGGTATTCCGGGTCGTAGCGACCGGGGTAGACCTGTTTCAGACCCAACATGGTCGCCACGTACGGCAAGCCCCAGGCGTGCACGTGGAACATCGGCGTAATCGGCATGTACACATCGTTGGTGCCCAACAAACGCACGCTGTCGACACTGCCCATAATGGTGGCCACACCAATGGTGTGCAGCACCAGTTGGCGATGGGTGAAGTACACGCCCTTCGGGTTGCCGGTGGTACCGGTGGTGTAGAACGTGGTGGCGACCGAATGCTCGTCGAAGTCCTGGAAGTCGTACTTGGGGCTGGCGGCCGCCAGCAGGGTTTCGTACTCACCGACGAGGCCTGGCAACTCGGCGGTTTTTGATTCACCGTCGGTGAGCAGCAGGGTTTTGTCGACCGTGGTCAGGTGGCCGGCAATCGCTTGGTAGAGACCTACGAACTCGCTATTGACCAGCACGAAGCGGTCTTCGGCGTGGTTCATGGTGTAGAGAATCTGTTCCGGCGACAGGCGCACGTTGATCGTGTGGATCACCGCGCCAATCATCGGGATGGCGAACATGCACTCCAGGTAACGGTGGCTGTCCCAGTCCATCACCGCCACGGTGTCGCCAGCCTTCACCCCGGCGACGGTCAGCACATTGGCCAGGCGCGCGACTCGTTCGATCAAGGTGGGGTAGGTGTAGCGCAGCTTGTCGCGGTAGACGATTTCGCGGGTTTTCTCGTAGCGGGTCCCGGACATCAACAGGCGCTTGATCAACAACGGGTATTGGTACGCGCCTTCGGCGGGCGGGATAACACGGGTCTGCAACATACGAATCCCTTTTTATGACTGCACGGTCTTGGCTGAAAGACTTGCACTGTAGAGCGCTTATGTTTCAGCCAAATCAGCCAAAGGAATGATTTGCAGGGGCCAATGAATGCTAGCTTTGCGCCAGCATTTGGCTTATTTCATGCTGGTGAAAGCCAGCTTCACCCCAATCGCAATCAACACCGCTCCCATCGTCCGATCAAACCAGTGCCCCATGCGGGCAAACCCGGCCCGCACGCGTTGCTGGCTGAACAGCATCGCTACCAGGCAGAACCACAACGCTGTCGCCACTGCCAGGTACACGCCGTAACCCGCCTGGATCGCCAGCGGCGTGTGAGGGTTGATCACCACGGTGAACAGCGAGAGGAAAAACAATGTGGCCTTGGGGTTCAATCCATTGGTCACGAAACCTGCAGTAAACGCCCCACGCGGGGTGCGCTCGCCGGCTTCGCGGTGCAACTCACCTTCTGCGGGAGGCTTGGCCGGTTGCGCACGCAGGGCCTTGAAGCCGATGTACAGCAGGTACGCCGCCGCCGCCCATTTAAGCGCATTGAACAGCACGATGGACTGGGACACGATCAAACCGATGCCCAGCAACGAATACCCCACGTGCAGGAAAATCGCCGAGCCCACGCCCAACGCGGTCCAGGTTCCGGCGCGACGGCCGTGGGTAACACTTTCGCGCACCACTACGGCGAAATCGGGGCCGGGGCTGGCCACTGCCAACAAGTGGATCAAGGCTACGGTCAAAAACTCGGCGAGGTACATGCTCACTCCAATTGAGTAACTGATTATTTCATCTGATAGGCTCGGGAGATTACGCCTTCGAACCCTGTCGCAAAAGGTACAGTTGATGACGAACAATCGCCGCGCGGTCTTCCTCGATCACCCCTCCCTGGACCTGGGGGACCTTGACCTCAGCGAGTTGCGCAACGCCTTCAGCGACCTGCAGCTGTTTGAGCAAACCACCCCGCAGAATGTGATCGAACGCCTGCAAGGCGCTCAGGTTGCCATCAGCAACAAGATCCCACTCAACACCGAAACCCTGGCGGCCTGCCCGGAGCTTAAGCTGATCCTGGTCTCGGCCACCGGTACCAACAATGTCGACCTGGAGGCTGCCCGAGCCCACGGCATTACCGTGAGCAACTGTCAGGGTTACGGCACGCCGTCAGTGGCGCAGCACACGATCATGCTGTTGCTCAACCTGGCGACGCGCGTGAAGGACTATCAACGGGATATCAGCGCCGGCAAATGGCAAGAAGCCAAGCAGTTCTGCCTGCTGGACCATCCCATCGTCGAACTGGAAGGCAAGACCCTCGGCCTGCTCGGTCACGGTGAACTGGGCGGCGCGGTGGCGCGCCTGGCAGAGGCCTTTGGCATGCGCGTTGTACTCGGCGCAATTCCGGGGCGCCCTGCCCGCGCCGACCGTATGCCGCTGGATGAATTGCTGGCACAGGTCGATGCCCTGACCTTGCACTGCCCGCTCAACGAACACACCCGCGACTTTATCGGCGCCCGTGAATTGGCACTGCTCAAGCCGGGCGCGTTTGTGGTCAACACGGCGCGCGGTGGCTTGATCAACGAACAGGCCCTGGCCGATGCCTTGCGCAGCGGTCACTTGGGCGGCGCAGCCACCGACGTGCTGAGCGTGGAACCGCCTGTGCAGGGCAACCCACTGCTGGCCGGCGATATCCCTCGGCTGATCGTCACGCCCCACAACGCCTGGGGCAGTCGCGAGGCACGCCAGCGCATCGTCGGCCAACTGGCGGAAAACGCCCGAGGCTTTTTCAGTGGTGCCCCGCTGCGCGTCGTCAGTTGATAAACTGCGCTCCTTTTCAAGGAGCAGACCATGGATCCGCGCAGTGAAGTACTGCTTCGTCAGGCCGAACTTTTTCAAGGCAACTTGCTGCTGGTTGGCTTGCCTGCCGACGACCTGCTGGGGCGTTTACCCAACGCCCACGGTTGGTGCTGGCACGCTGGCGACCAGGCGGCGCTCGACGCACGCTTCCCAGAGCGCAGCCAATTCGGCGTAAACGTGCCGGAGCGCGCCTTTGATGCGGCGGTGATCTTCCTGCCCAAATCCAAGGACCTCGCCGATTACCTGCTCAACGCCGTGGCCGCGCGCTTGCCCGGCGCCGAGCAGTTTCTGGTGGGCGAGAAAAAAGGCGGCATCGAAAGCGCCGCCAAGCAGATGATCCCTTTCGGCAAGCCGCGCAAGCTCGACAGCGCGCGGCATTGCCAGCTGTGGCAAGTCACCGTGGGCAATGCCCCGCAAGCGGTCGATCTGCAAAGCCTGGCGCAGGTCTTCGACGTGCCGCTGGCCGAAGGGCCGTTGAAGGTGGTGAGCTTGCCCGGGGTATTCAGCCATGGTCGCCTGGATCGCGGCACCGAACTGTTGCTGGAGCATCTGGATAAACTGCCCAGCGGCCATTTGCTGGACTTCGGCTGCGGCGCCGGCGTGCTTGGAGCTGCGGTAAAACGTCGCTACCCGCACAACACGGTCACGCTGCTGGATGTGGACGCCTTCGCCGCCGCCAGCAGCCGCCTGACCCTGGCGGCCAATGGTCTGGAAGCCGAAGTGCTGACCGGTGATGGCATTGATGCAGCACCGATGGGTTTAAACGCGATTTTGAGCAATCCGCCGTTCCACGTGGGCGTGCACACCGATTATTTCGCCACCGAAAACCTGCTGCGAAAAGCTGCGAAACATCTGGCAAAAGGCGGCGAACTCCGCTTGGTCGCAAACAGTTTCCTGAAGTACCAACCGCTGATCGAAGAGCATTTGGGGGTGTGTGCAATCAAGGCCGAAGGCAATGGTTTCCGCATTTACCGTGCCAAGCGCGGCTGACGAGCGTTTGAAAAAGAAGGCTTGCCGAATAGATTTTGCCTAGGCAGAATCCGCTCCGTCCTAGGGGAGTAGTCTCCCACGAGCGCCATGCTCGTCCGGCATACGTCAACATACTTGGTCAACAGGCCATGGCGTATGCGACCCAGGAGTCCGCACAGACGGACCGGGGTTTGACAAGACCTATGACACGCACACCTTACCCGGGGCGGGAAGGCTGTACGTGTCATAGCCGTGTCGACCCGCCCCTGGAAACTACCTGATGCTGGATTCACTACTCGTACCTACCGCAATCGTTGCCTTGGCCGAAATCGGCGACAAGACGCAACTGCTCGCGCTCATCCTCGCTGCACGCTTTCGCAAACCTTGGCCGATCATCGCCGGCATCGTTGCCGCGACCCTGGCCAACCATGCTGCCGCCGGTGCCGTGGGGGCGTGGTTTGGGAGCTTCTTCTCGGATGCGGTGTTGCACTGGATCCTGGCGGCGAGCTTCTGTGCCACGGCCTTGTGGACCCTGGTGCCGGACAAACTCGACGATGACGAAGCCAGTACGACGCGCAAATTCGGGCCGTTCCTGACCACGTTGATCGCGTTCTTCCTCGCAGAAATCGGTGACAAGACCCAAATCGCCACGGTGATGCTGGCGGCGCAGTACCCGGAACTGTGGCTGGTGATTATCGGCACCACCCTGGGCATGCTGATTGCCAACGTGCCGGTGGTCTTGGCGGGGAATTTTGCCGCAGAGAAACTGCCTTTGACCCTGATTCGTCGATTGGCGGCTACGGCATTCTTCGTGCTGGCTATCGTGGCCGTATACAAAGCAATGCAGAGCAGCGGTTGGATCTAAATCTGTAAACCCAACCCAATGTGGGAGCGGGCT
Source organism: Pseudomonas sp. PGPPP1 (assembly GCF_002255865.1). Classification (NCBI taxonomy): domain Bacteria; kingdom Pseudomonadati; phylum Pseudomonadota; class Gammaproteobacteria; order Pseudomonadales; family Pseudomonadaceae; genus Pseudomonas; species Pseudomonas sp. PGPPP1. Next base: position 18,767 of record NZ_NKIG01000045.1, read on the forward strand.
TGCTCGCGAATACGGAGTGTCAGTCACTGATTATTTGACTGACCCACCGCCTTCGCGAGCAAGCCCGCTCCCACATTTAGACCCTCACCAGACTTATAGGCTCAGGACTTCTTGGCCTGCTGGTAAAGCGGCATCACCTTCGGAATCGCCGCCTGCAACGAGGCAATACGGCTATCAGACGCTGGGTGAGTGCTCATGAACTCCGGCGGTGCACCTTCCGAAGCCTTGGCCATCTTGTTCCACAACGTGATGGCCGCGTTCGGGTTGTAGCCGGCGCGGGCGGAGAGCTCCAGGCCGATCAGGTCTGCTTCGTTTTCATTGCTGCGGCTGTTGGGCAAGGTCATGCCGTAGTTGGCCACCGTATCCGCCAGTGCCAGGCTGTCCTGGCCCAGACCGAACAACGCACCCGCACCCTGCTTGGCCATCTCGATTCCGTAAGCCTTGGACATGGCTTCACGGCCATGCTCACGCAAGGCGTGGGCGATTTCATGGCCCATCACTGCCGCCAGTTCGTCATCGGTGAGTTTGAGGTTGTCGATCAATGCGCTGTACACAAAGATCTTGCCGCCCGGTCCGCAGTTGGCGTTCATCTCGTCGCTCTTGATCAGGTTCACTTCCCACTTCCACTGCGCAGCATCTGCACGAAAGGTCGGTGCTTGGGCGATCAAGCGGTTGGCGATGGCCTGCACACGCTTGGCGTTGGCGCTGGTTTTGTCTACCAGGCCTTTGCCACTGGCTTCGCCCAGGGTCTGCTGATAGGACTGCGCATACATCTGGTCGACTTCCTGGCTCGACAGCATGCTGAACATGTACTGCTTGCGCTCCACCCCAACAGCACCGCCGCTGGTGGTGTTGACCGATTGGCAACCGGCCAGCAACAGCGCCGCAGCCAGTACATTTATCGCCAGTGATTTCTTCATACCTACGCTCCCTGAAAACATGGCGCGTATCGTAGGCGGTCATGTGTATCGGCGCCAGATACAACAGACGTGTAACCGCTTACTTTCAGATACATCCCACGGGTTGCTCACCCCGGCGTCAGGCACTCTGGCCCGTTGAGCTTGGGGTCATTGACCATATTGGCCAGCACGCGCTCACGCAACGCGGCCGGCTCACTGGCCAACAACGCTTGAAGGACGTGCAACGGCGTCTCGGGATTGAGCCAGGCCTCTTGCCCCGCCGCATCCAGAATCAACGGTCGCCGCTGGCTCTGCGCGGGCTGAGTCACCACCGCCGTGCTCAGCCACACCTGTTCCTGCACCGGGTACGCCTCCCAGATCGCCGCAAAAAATAGTGTGGAACCCTCCCCTGGCGTCAACCAATACGGACGCTTGCGCTGGGTGCCGCGCCATTCGTAGAACCCATTGGCCGGCAGCAAGCAGCGGCGCTGGCGGAAGGCTTCACGAAACATCGGTTGTTCGGCCAGGGTTTCGGCGCGGGCATGGGCTGGTGTGCGGGACAGGTCGGTCAGCCAGGGCGGCGTAAGGCCCCAGCGGGCACGGGCCAGGTTGCGCTGGCCGTCGGTGGCGCGCTGGATCAGCACCGAATCATTCGGGGAAATATTCCACTGGGCCTGCTGGTCGACCGGGAAGCCCGGCAAGGCAGCAAAGGAGGGATTCCAGCGAAACAGGGCATAACGTCCACACATGGGGTAACACGACTCTTGGGTAAACCGACCGACAGCCTAACAGACCAGCACGTCGGGGAAGCTGTCGGGTTCATCACCGGGCACAGGCTGCGCGCCAATATAAGCGGTGATCAGCTCGCGGGCGTCAGCAGCCCGGTCGTTGTCCACCTCTAGGCCCAGCAAGCCGAAAATCGGCAACTCGCCCGTACCACCGAGCAAATGGCGCCCCACCAGGTGCGCCTCGATCCCCTCGCTGGCGAGCATCTGCTGCAGCAGCTCGCCTTCCATCAGGTTTTCCGGTTCGTAGATTCGCTGCATGGGCGTACCTGTCAGTCGTTTTCACTGCTCACGAACAACATCCATTCATCGTCGTGCACTTGCAGGTGGAAATTAATCGGCCGGCAACACACCGGGCAGTCTTCAATGTAGGACTGATCGCCGCCGGAAAGATCCAACACCGCTTCTACCTCTTCACCACAATAAGGACAATCGTACGACTCGGTTTCCAGCATCGCAGCCTCCAAGGTGACTTGTGCGTATAATCGCCGGTCTATTTACAGGGCTGTTTTCGGCCGAGCCCATTACTCGGGCCGCACCCTGGTGTTTCCTTTACTTACCCTAGCCGTTTCTAACAAGAGAGCATGATGGGCCAATTCGATACCATCCGACCTTACAACGACAGCGAAGTCCCGGCAGTGCTGGACCGGCTGTTCAGTGACAAGGCCTTTCTGGACATCCTGACCCACTTCCGCTTCCCGCGCTTCGCCGGCACCCTGGGCTGGCTGCTCAAGCCCATGATTGCCCGCAAGCTACGCCGTGAATTCGCCGGCGTCACCACCGTGGCCACGCTGCAGGACAAAGTCGAATACTACGTCGACCACACCATCGACCGTGCGACCGACGGCGTGACCTACACCGGCGTCGAGCAACTCAAGTCCGGCACCGCCTACCTGTTTTTGGCCAACCACCGCGACATCGTGATGGACCCGGCTTTCGTCAACTATGCCGTGTACCATGCTGGCCTGCCGACCCCGCGCATTGCCATCGGCGACAACTTGCTGCAAAAACCTTTCGTCAGCGACCTGATGCGCTTGAACAAGAGCTTTATCGTGCACCGCTCGATCACTGGGCGAAAGGAAAAAATGGCGGCTTATCAACTGCTGTCGGCCTACATCAACCATTCGATCCGCAACGACTGCCAGTCGATCTGGATCGCCCAGGCCGAAGGTCGCGCCAAGGATGGGGATGATCGCACCGAGTCGGCGATCCTCAAGATGTTCCACGTCAGCCGCAAGGACGAGCCGTTTGCCGAGGTGATCCAGTCACTGAACCTGACGCCAGTGTCCATCAGCTACGAGTACGACCCGTGCGACGCCGCCAAGGCCCGCGAGTTGTACATCCGCGCCACCACCGGCACCTACAGCAAGGCGCCGGGCGAGGATGACGTGAGCATTGCCCTGGGTATCACCGGCTACAAGGGCCGGGTGCACGTGAATTTTGCGCCGCCGATCACCGAGCGCTTCGAAGACACCAAGTTGCTGGCCGTGGAAATGGACCGCCAGATTCTTGGTGGTTATCGACTATTCCCGGTGCATTACCTGGCGTACGCCCAATGGAGCGACGCCGACCCGCAATTGCAGGTGCCAACGGCAGCCGAGGTGTTCCCGGCCGATGAGTTGGCCAAAGCGAAGGCAGAATGGGAGCGACGCTTGAACGAATGCCCGGCCGAGCACCGGCCGTTTTTGGTCGTGCAATATGCGACTCCGGTGCGTAACCAGTACCGGGTCAAGGCAGGAATTGCCCTGTAAATACCGAAGCAAATATGTGGGAGCGGGCTTGCCCGCTCCCACATTGGTTTTGTGGTGTGCTTAAAGGCGTGTACTGATCCAGGAGGTCAGCAGCGCCACCCCCATGCAGGCGAACCCAATGCGGTAAGCCAGCCGGTGCGCCCGTTCGGTGCGCACGTCCAGAAACAGCATAGGTTGGTCGATGGGACGGTCTTCGCTTCGCGCGGTCAGGTCGGCCATTGCGCGCTGTTCGCGCAGGCGGGTAATGAACAGCAGCACTGCACCCGGGCAGGCCACCGATAAAGCCACAGCGTTGATCAATTGTGCGGGCAGCGCCATCGCAAACCTCGGTAAAACAGTGACGTGGTATCGATTCAGATACAAACCTGAACGATAGTGGCCTCCGGCGCCTGAAATGCTCCATCCCCCAATGACGGCTAATGTATCCAGTAATTTACGACGTCACCTGAACGTCACCTTAACAAGCCACTCTGTTGCCCTTCGAACATTAGGGAGCTTGTCATGCTGCACGCACACAACCAGGATCGGCTGTATCTGATAGCCCCAAGCGATGAGCAGGAAACGCTGATTGGCAGCCTGGCGTTCAACGTCCAGGACCGCCATTGGTTGGTGTATTGCGCGCTGGGCGGGCACCAGCATGCCGACCTGCCGGAGGCCGATCTGTTGACGGGGGTGAGCATGCTGGACTTCTGTATCGACAGTGCTGCGTGAAACTGGAGACGAAAAAAAGCCGGGCTCATCACTGAGCCCGGCTTTTTAAAGGATCGGTTATTGCGAGCTGAGCAACGAACCGATGCTTGGGTCCTTGAACAGGCGGGTCAAGGCATCACTCAACACGTCGCTGACCAGCTTGGTGTTGGTTTCCTGGTTCGGCGCCATGCCGAAGCGCTGGTTGAGCGAAGCACCGTAGCGGCCGCTGTAGCGACGGGTGCCGGCGGTGACGTCGGACTTGAAGGTCGCGCCGATAGACGCCTCGGTCACATACAGGCCTTCTTTCGGCGACTGGTATTTGAGTTCAGCCAGGGTGATGGTCAACTGAGGCGCGCCTGGCGAGTTGGCCGGGGTGAAGCCCAGCAAACGCACGGCCGCTTCGGCCTGGGCTTGCAGCTTGGGCAGCACATCCTGAGCGTTCACGGACACCAGCGCGGTTTCCGGGTACAGGCCGCCGCGGGAACCCAGCGTTGGGGACGGACGACCATCCACCACACGCACCGAGACTGGCTGACCATGGCCCACCGGGGCCAATTGCGTAGTGAGTTTCGGCTCCGGGCTGAGTTGTTGCGGGCTGTTGGCGCAGCCAACCAGGGTCAAACTGGTCACAGTGATCAAACCAAACAACAGGCGTTGCAACATACTCTTTTCTCCAGGACTAGGTGCAAACAGGCCATCAGTATAACGGTGCACGCGCGCCACCCACCAGCAATCCTGAACGGCAGCTGAAAGCACGTGGAAATTACAATTTCACATAAATTCGTCATTCCAATGTCATGCCACACTGAGAACATTCGAGCATGCAACGAAACAGGTACAAAGCCATGCGCCTTCTCAAATCTTTATTCATGCCCAATGCCCGCCACCGCCATTTTGTACGGCTGGATGCAAACGGTATTTGCCAGGCCTTCAAAGAGTGCCGCTTGCCGCCTGTCGGTGAAGGCTGGGTGGAAGTTACAGAGACGCGCCTGAGCTGGATGCACCGCCCACTGCCCGCCAGCGCCGTGGTCATCGCGCAACGAGAGCATGCACATTCGCGGCATGCGTTGGCCTCCTGACCGCAGCACTAATAAAAGTCATAAAACACGCCCATTTCCCTGACGTTCTTCGCTACAATCTCCCCCCGATTATAAGGACGTCTCCTGATCGGGCCTCGCAGCATCGTTAATGCCTTGGCATTAGCCCCCCAATCGCCCACAGAGAGCCGCCCACACAGATCGAGTGAAGCTGGCGTGCTTGCTGTTTTTCCTGCAAACCACCCGCCTTGCCGAATCTGCCAGAGCTGCCATTGCGCTCGGCCACTTGAGTTGTTTGCCCGTTTTGCCGCCTGTCGGCAAGGTATCCGGGCCAGGTGCCAGGCTGGGGCAGCCCTTTTTTGAGGTTCACGTCTTCAAAAGAGCGTGAAAAAAACGGGTTTTCACAACTTCACAAGAGTGTGGCGAGCAAATGAATAGTTTGGCGTTTGTAAAAGCACCATCAGCGTCTGGAACAGCCCAACCACACAGGACCGAGTACTCCTCAACAACCGGAGCTTGAGCCTGTCCGCTACGGATTGGTTGCACAAATCGCACGCTTTGACCATAAGTCGAATTGCCACAGGCGCCCATGAATGCGTTCATAGGCAGATTAGCCCGGCAGGAAGCGTGTGCTGAAGTTGCAAAGAATTGCGAAACGGACATGGCGATCCTGGCCATGGGTAACCTGGGGCAACACGTGAACCGCCCCGTCACTCCTGGCAGCCATGCCGTCAATTTGGTGCTGCAGATTTTGGAGACGCGTTAAATGGCGCATAACGAAGCAGTCGACGTAGTACTGGTAGGGGCCGGCATCATGAGTGCCACCCTGGCCGTGCTGCTCAAAGAGCTCGACCCCGGCCTCAAGCTGGAAGTCGTTGAGCTGATGGATTCGGGTGCCGCGGAGAGTTCCAACCCGTGGAACAACGCCGGTACCGGCCACGCCGGGCTGTGTGAGCTGAACTACACGCCGCAGGCCGCCGATGGTTCCATCGACATCAAGAAAGCCGTGCACATCAACACCCAGTTCGAGGTGTCGAAGCAGTTCTGGGCGTACCTGACCAAAAAAGGCACCTTTGGCTCGTCCAAGTCCTTTATCAGCCCGGTACCGCACCTGAGCTTCGTTCAGGGCGAAAAAGGCGTGTCTTTCCTCAAAAAACGCTTTGAGTCCCTCAGCCAGCACCACGCGTTTTCGGACATGCATTACACCGAAGACCGTAGCGAGATGGCCGAGTGGATGCCGCTGATGATGCCGGGCCGCCCGCTCGACGAAAAAATCGCTGCCACCCGTGTGCTTAACGGCACTGACGTCAACTTCGGCGCCCTGACCAACCAGCTGTTGGGTCACCTGACCAGCTCGCCAGATGCCCAGGTCAAATACTGCAAGCGCGTCACCGGCCTCAAGCGCAATGGCGCCGGCTGGACCGTGAGCATCAAGGACGTCAACAGCGGCAACAGCCGTGAAGTGGACGCCAAGTTCGTCTTCCTCGGCGCCGGTGGTGCGGCCCTGCCGCTGCTGCAAGCCTCGGGTATCGAAGAAAGCAAAGGCTTCGGCGGCTTCCCGGTCAGCGGCCAATGGCTGCGTTGCGACAACCCGGAAGTGGTCAAGCACCACCAGGCCAAGGTCTACAGCCAGGCCGCCGTGGGTTCGCCGCCGATGTCCGTGCCGCACCTGGACACCCGTGTAGTGGATGGCAAGAAATCCCTGCTGTTCGGGCCATACGCCGGTTTCACCACCAAGTTCCTCAAGCACGGCTCGTTCCTTGACCTGCCGATGTCGATTCGCGCCGGCAACATCGGCCCGATGCTGGCCGTGGCCCGCGACAACATGGACCTGACCAAGTACCTGGTCAGCGAAGTGCGCCAATCCATGGAGCAGCGCCTGGAATCCCTGCGTCGCTTCTACCCTGAGGCAAAAGCCGAAGACTGGCGCCTGGAAGTGGCCGGCCAACGGGTGCAGATCATCAAGAAAGACCCGAAAAAGGGCGGCGTGCTGCAATTCGGCACCGAGCTGGTAGCGGCCAAAGACGGTTCGCTGGCGGCACTGCTGGGCGCATCCCCTGGGGCTTCGGTTACCGTTTCGATCATGCTGGAACTGATCGAGCGCTGCTTCCCGCAGAAAGCTGCTGGAGAGTGGGCCACCAAGCTGCACGAGATCTTCCCGGCGCGGGAAAAGGTCCTGGAAACGGATGCCGAGCTGTATCGCAAGATCAACGCGCAGAACAACATCAGCCTGGAACTGGTTGAGCCTGCCGCCGAGACCGAGAGCTACGCTTGAGGTCGTGACGCAGAGCGTCACAAGAGACATTCCCACGCAGAGCGTGGGAACGATCGCCCCGCCCTCTGCATGAGGACGGGGCGTTTTTTTTGCCTTGAAGAATCAGCCGCGAGCGTTTTCGATCAGTTCGATGTACTCGTCCGCGTTGCGCTGGTCCTTGATCAGGTCGACGAAGGTCTGGCCATGCTCGTCCTTGCCGTCGAGATCCAGGCCGGCTTCCTTGAAAAAGCCCAGGAAGCGCTCAAAGTCATCGATACGCAGGCCACGGTAGGCCTTGATCAGCTTGTGCAGGGACGGGGAAGTCGCGTCGACCGGCTCGAAGTCCAGGAACAACTTGATCTGATCGTCGCCGATTTCGTCGCCAATCACCTGTTTCTTATCTTTACGCATTACCGACTCCAGCCTGCAGACATTTTTCACGGGAAAGGCAGTTTACCTGCGGGGCACAGGCTTCGGAAACAATGAAGATTCAATGTGGGAGCGGGCTTGCTCGCGAATGCGGAGTGTCAGTCGACACATGCTTGGCTGGCACACCGCTTTCGCGAGCAAGCTCGCTCCCACATTTAGTCCTTCTGTGCCCTGGCTATTTTGTACGAACGACACCGGTGTGCAAATCCGCCCAGATGTGGCCGTTGGCATAACTGAGGAACTGGACGTACACCGTGTCATTACGCAGCAAATCGACAATCACGCGGTATTGGGCCACCGGATACGACAAAGTCAGGGTCTTGCTCTTGTCGTCATAAACCGGTTTTTTCAGGCTTTTACTCTCGGCATCAAAGTTGAGTACAACCTGCGCGATGGTGGCACCTTTGTTCAGCGACTTGCCCTTGAGGCGAATCATCAGCGGCGAGGTCACCGGAATCGGTTGCTGGCTGGATTGGCGCTGGTTACCCACGACCACGGCGTACTCGGTGACTTGCAACAGTTGTTGCTGGTCCGGGTTTTCGGCGCGCAGGGTCAGGTCGTCCGCTGGCAGGAATTGGCTGTGCATCGGCGCAGGCGCTGCGGCGAGGGGCAAGCTGAGGGTCAGCGCCAAGGCAGCGCAGGTGCGTATCAACAGGCTCATGGGCCGCTCCGAAGAAGGTGGCCGAGCACTGTAGCTTAATCGAACTGGGCGAGCATCCAGCGTTGATACTCGGCGACACCGCCATCGCCTTCGCGGGGCGCCCAGTCGGCCATTTCGCCCTCGCCCACCGGACGATAAGGCCCGGCCTTGCACTCGAACATCACGGTATCGGGCTCCAGCACCACCAGGCCATGGAACACACCCGGCGGCAGATCAACACCCGAACATTCACCGCCGGCCTGCATCACACGCTTGGCGACCACCTCGCCGGTTTCGCTGAACACCAACAAGCCCAAGCGGCCCTGCAGCACCAGCAACGTTTCCGCCTTGTCCGCACTCAAGTGGCGATGGGGCGGCACGTAGGTCGTAGGTTGCAGGCCCACGGCCAAGCGATGGCACGGCTCATCCATCTGGTGAAAATTATGGTGATGACGGCCACGGGGGCTCTCGCCCGCTTTCTCGGCCAATTCGGCAAACAGCGTCTGATCAAGAAAGCGGGTCATCACTTACATTCCTTTAACGGCGTAGATACCGTTGGCGTTGCGCCAGTAGCCTTTGTAATCCATACCGTAACCGAAGATGTAGCGGTCGATGCACGGCAGGCCGACGTAATCGGCTTTAAGGTCTGGACGAGCCTTGCGGTCGTGGTCTTTGTCGATCAGCACAGCGGTGTGCACTTTACGTGCGCCAGCGTGTTTGCAGAAGTCGATGATCGCGCCCAGAGTGTGACCTTCATCAAGGATGTCGTCGATGATCAGCACGTCACGGTCGATGAACGACACTTCCGGCTTGGCTTTCCAGAACAGGTCGCCGCCGCTGGTTTCGTTGCGATAACGGGTGGCGTGCAGGTAGGACGCTTCCAGCGGAAATTGCAGATGAGTCAGCAATTTGCCGGCGAAGATCAGGCCACCGTTCATCACACAGAAAACCACCGGGTTGGTGTCGGCCATTTCGCGGGTGATGTGTGCGCCGACCTCGGCGATCGCTGCTTCGACTTGCGCTTCGGTGTACAGGCAGTCAGCCTCGCGCATGATTTGACGGATATGCTCGAGATCAGCGGACATGGCGCTCTCCAAGGGGGTGCTGTGGCAAGAAAAGCGGGCGAAGGTACGCTTCTCGTGCGCTCCGATCAAGCCTTAATGGACTAACGTACTAGATGTCTATAGGACAACACCCTCGGATAGATTAATCTAGGCCGGTTTTTTTGCCCGCCGCCGGAGCCTTTCCCATGCCCACTCGCGAGATCCGCCACCCGCTGATCCGACACAAGCTCGGCCTTATGCGCCGCGCCGACATTAGCACGAAGAATTTCCGTGAGCTTGCTCAGGAAGTCGGAGCGTTGCTCACTTACGAAGCCACCAAGGATTTGCCCCTGGAAACCTACGAGATCCCCGGTTGGGCCGGTCCCGTCCAGGTGGAAAAAATCGCTGGTAAGAAAATCACCGTGGTCCCGATCCTGCGGGCCGGTATCGGCATGCTCGAAGGCGTACTCAGCCTGATCCCGGGCGCCAAAGTCAGCGCCGTAGGCGTGGCCCGCAACGAGGAAACGCTGGAGGCCCACACCTACCTGGAAAAACTCGTCCCGGAAATCGACGAGCGCCTGGCCATGATCATCGACCCGATGCTCGCCACCGGCAGCTCCATGGTTGCCACCATCGACCTGCTGAAAAAAGCTGGCTGCAAAGACATCCGCGCCATGGTGCTGGTGGCCGCGCCGGAAGGTATCGCCGCTGTCGAGAAAGCCCACCCGGATGTGCAGATCTACACCGCCTCCATCGATGAGCGCCTCAACGAACACGGCTACATCATCCCAGGCCTGGGCGATGCCGGTGACAAGATCTTTGGCACCAAGCAGAAGGACGCGTGAGCATGCAGGATGAATTCAACGACCCGCTTTGGCGCCAGATCCTGTCTGGCGCACAAATGCTCTTCGTGGCATTTGGCGCGCTGGTGTTGATGCCGCTGATCACAGGTCTTGATCCAAACGTCGCACTGTTCACCGCAGGCCTGGGCACGCTGTTGTTCCAGGTGGTGACAGGGCGGCAGGTGCCGGTTTTCCTGGCATCGAGCTTCGCCTTCATCACCCCGATCATTCTCGCCAAGCAGCAATTCGGCCTGGCGGCGACCATGGGTGGGGTGATGGCAGCCGGTTTCGTCTACACCTTCCTGGGCGCTGCCGTGAAGATCAAGGGCACCGGCTTTATCGACCGGCTGCTGCCGCCGGTGGTGATCGGCCCGGTGATTATCTCCATTGGCCTGGCGATGGCGCCGATTGCGGCGAACATGGCGATGGGCAAGGGCGGCGACGGTGCCGAGCTGATCCCCTACAAGACAGCGATGCTGATCTCGATGCCAGCGCTGCTGACCACCTTGATCGTGGCAGTGTTCGGCAAGGGCATCTTCCGCCTGGTGCCGATCATCTCCGGCGTGCTGGTGGGCTTTGCCATGTCGTTCTACTTTGGCGTAGTCGACACCGCAAAAATCGCTGCTGCACCGTGGTTCGCCCTGCCCCACTTCACCGCGCCGGAGTTCAACTGGCAGGCGATCCTGTTTATCGTCCCGGTGGCCCTGGCCCCGGCGATCGAACACATCGGTGGCGTGATTGCGGTGGGCAGCGTGACTGGTCGCGACTACCTGAAGAAGCCTGGCTTGCATCGCACCCTACTGGGTGACGGTATCGCCACCACGGCCGCCGGCCTGTTTGGCGGCCCGCCGAACACCACCTACGCCGAAGTGACAGGCGCAGTGATGCTGACCAAGAACTACAACCCGAAGATCATGACCTGGGCGGCAGTGTTTGCCATCAGCCTGGCATTCATCGGCAAGTTCGGCGCGTTGCTGCAGAGCATCCCGGTACCGGTGATGGGCGGGATTCTGTGCCTGCTGTTCGGCTCGATTGCTGCGGTGGGGATGAACACCTTGATTCGCCACAAGATCGACCTGGGCGAAGCGCGCAACCTGGTGATTGTGTCTGTGACATTGGTGTTCGGGATTGGCGGTGTCTTGGTAGCTACCGGCACCGGCCCGGATGACTTCGGCCTCAAGGGCATTGCCCTGTGTGCGGTGGTAGCGATTGGTTTGAACCTGCTGCTACCGGGCAATGATGGCTGGAAGAACAAGAAGTCGGATGAGCCGCTGCTCTAACTGGCACAACGCAGAACCAAATGTGGGAGCAAGCCCGCTCCCACATTTTTTAGATCCTCAGTGTGGCTTAGAGCTCACCCAGCCCATCAATCAGCGCCTGGTTCTGCTCCGGCGTACCGATGCTGATCCGCAGGAACTGCGCAATCCGCTCCTGCTTGAAGTGCCGCACGATCACACCCTGCTCACGCAACTTGGCCGCCAGGCCGGCAGCGTCGTGCTTGGGGTGCCGAGCAAAGATAAAGTTGGCCGCCGATGGCAACACCTCAAAACCCTTCCCTTCCAGCTGCGCAACAACCTGCTCACGGCTGTCGATAACCAGGCGGCACGTCTTGTCAAAATGCTCACGGTCTTCGAACGCCGCCGCTGCGCCAACAATCGCCAGGCGATCCAGCGGATACGAGTTGAAGCTGTTCTTGACCCGCTCCAGCGCCTCAATCAGGTCCGGGTGACCCACGGCCAGACCCACGCGCAAACCGGCCAGTGAGCGCGATTTGGACAGGGTCTGAGTCACCAGCAGGTTCGGGTAGCGATCCACTAGGCTGATAGCCGTTTCGCCACCGAAGTCGATATAGGCTTCATCAACTACCACCACCGAATCCGGGCTGGCCTTGAGGATCTGCTCCACCGCCTCCAGCGCCAGCACGCAGCCGGTCGGCGCGTTCGGGTTGGGGAAGATGATCCCGCCGTTGGGCTTGGCATAGTCCGCTACGCGGATCTGGAACTGCTCGTCCAGCGGTACCGGGTCGGACTTGATGCCGTACAGGCCGCAGTACACCGGGTAGAAGCTGTAGCTGATGTCCGGGAACAACAGCGGCAAGTCATGCTGGAACAGGCCGTGGAAGATGTGCGCGAGCACTTCATCGGAACCGTTGCCGAGGAAGACTTTACCGGCGTCGATCCCGTAGTACTTGGCCACGGCCTGCTTGAGCAGGTCGCTGTTAGGGTCCGGGTACAGACGCAGGTTGTCGTTCAATTCCGCCTGCATCGCGGCCAACGCCTTGGGCGAAGGGCCGTAGGGGTTTTCGTTGGTGTTGAGCTTGACCAGCTTGGTCAGCTTGGGTTGCTCACCCGGTACGTAAGGCACGAGGTCCTTGACGAAGGGGCTCCAGAATTTGCTCATGCCTTACTCTCCCTTGACGATGCGATATTCGGCGCTGCGTGCGTGCGCGCTCAGCGACTCACCACGGGCCAGCACCGAGGCAGTCTTGCCCAACTCGGAGGCGCCCTGCGGGGAGCAAAAGATGATCGACGAACGCTTCTGGAAGTCATACACCCCCAGTGGTGACGAAAAACGCGCAGTACCGGACGTCGGCAGCACGTGGTTCGGCCCTGCGCAGTAGTCGCCCAGGGCTTCGCTGGTGTGGCGGCCCATGAAGATCGCACCGGCATGACGAATCGATGGCAACCAGGCTTGCGGGTCGGCTACCGACAGCTCCAAGTGCTCCGGCGCGATGCGGTTGGCCACTTCGATAGCTTGTTCCATGTCGCTCACCAGAATCAAAGCGCCACGGCCATTGATCGACTTTTCGATGATTTCGGCGCGCTCCATGGTCGGCAGCAACTTGTCGATGCTGGCGGCGACCTTGTCGAGGAACTCGGCATCCGGGCTGACCAGGATCGCCTGGGCGTCTTCGTCGTGCTCGGCCTGGGAGAACAGGTCCATGGCGATCCAGTCCGGGTCGGTCTGGCCGTCACACACCACGAGGATTTCCGAGGGGCCGGCGATCATGTCGATACCAACTTGGCCAAACACGTGGCGCTTGGCAGTGGCGACATAGATATTGCCCGGGCCAACCACCTTGTCGACCTTCGGCACGCTTTCGGTGCCGTAGGCCAGGGCAGCAACGGCCTGGGCGCCACCGATGGTGAACACACGGTCGACACCGGCGATGCAAGCGGCGGCCAGCACCAGCTCGTTGATTTCACCGCGCGGGGTCGGTACCACCATGACCACTTCGGTCACGCCGGCGACTTTGGCGGGAATGGCGTTCATCAATACCGACGACGGGTAAGACGCTTTACCGCCCGGCACGTACAGCCCAGCACGATCCAGCGGTGTGACTTTCTGGCCCAGTACCGTGCCGTCGGCCTCGGTGTAGCTCCAGGAGTCCTGCTTCTGCTTTTCGTGATAGCTGCGCACACGCGCTGCGGCCACTTCCAGGGCTTCACGCTGCGGCGCAGTGATGCGGGTCAGGGCCAGTTCCAGGCGTTCGCGGGGCAGGATCAGGTCGGACATGGACTTCACGTCCAGGCCATCGAACTGCCGAGTGAAGTCCACCAGCGCTGCGTCACCGCGCTCACGCACGGCCTTGATGATGTCGAGCACCCGCTGATTGACCGAATCGTCGGACACGCTTTCCCAGCTCAGCAGATGATCCAGATGATGGGCGAAATCCGGGTCGGCAGCGTTGAGTCGGGCAATTGCAGTGGACGTGGTCATAGCGAGGGCCTCAATAGAAATGGCAAAAACTCAGGCGCCCTAAACTAGCAGTCGTTTCCGCTTGGGCACCTGAGAATTCTGGCTATGAGGCGGATAGACGGGCGTAGCCTTTCAGCTACGCGGGTAGGTCAACCGCGGTGTCGCGACTCCACTGCCTTGCGCAGGGTGTCGATCAACGCCTGGATACGGGCGTGCTGCATCTTCATCGATGCTTTGTTGACGATCAGGCGGGAGCTGATATCGGCAATAAATTCTTGCGGTTCAAGACCGTTGGCACGCAGGGTGTTGCCGGTGTCGACTACGTCGATGATCTTGTCGGCCAGGCCGATCAGCGGTGCCAGCTCCATCGAGCCGTAGAGCTTGATGATGTCGACCTGACGGCCTTGCTCAGCGTAGTAACGCTTGGCAACGTTGACGAACTTGGTGGCAACCCGCAGGCGCCCCTTGGGCTCGACATCACCAACACGGCCGGCAGTCATCAGCTTGCACAGGGCAATACGCAGGTCCAGAGGCTCGTACAAGCCCTGGCCGCCGTACTCCATCAGCACGTCTTTACCGGCGACGCCCAGGTCGGCCGCACCGTGCTCAACGTAGGTCGGCACGTCGGTAGCCCGCACGATCAACAGGCGAACGTCGTCCTGGGTCGTCGGGATGATCAGCTTGCGGCTCTTGTCCGGATTCTCGGTCGGCACGATGCCCGCTTCAGCCAGAAGCGGCAAAGTGTCGTCAAGGATGCGGCCCTTGGACAGTGCGATGGTCAACATGGGAAACGTCA